>CANGRN010000106.1 GCA_947455695.1 Alphaproteobacteria bacterium | reverse complement strand
GGATTTGAGACACCGGCATTGTTGGTGGACGTGCCAAGCTGGTTCAACCCGCCGGCATTTGCCGCCAGAGGCTCGATAACCATGCTGGTCGAAACCAGCGCCGACGTCAGAAACATCAGGCTTTTGACGGACATACTAAGTTTCCTTCACCATCAGGGGCATGAATGGTCGCGTACGACGCTTCATGATCCGTGCCAGCTCAGGAGCCCCCACCTTTTAGCTCTGTCCCGAAATGGGACTGCGCCATGTTCCGGGTCAGTGTGGGGGACAACCGATAAAAATCCGGTAATCGCGGAAACCTAAATCGGGAAATTTGTGACCCGTTTCGAGAATCTTTTGCGCGTTTGTGCGCGCATCTCGCGAAAATTCAGAAATCGGTAAGGTTTTCGTACGCCCGGCGCCTTTGGGCGGCCGATTGGCATGGCTTTCGCTCTGTTCCCTGGCAAATGGCCGCCATGCGTTCCGTTACGGAGCATGACGGCTTTAAGGACCAAAGGATTACGGGGCCATGAAGCACAAGAATTCGCATTTGCTGGTTGGGTACTGGAGCCGGCTGCGCAAAGGTCGCGATGTCCCCGACCAGACCGATATCGATCCGCGCGCGATCAAGCGCCTGCTCTCTTATACGTTCATCCTGGATTGCGAGAATCCGGCACGTCCGCTTTACCGTCTTGCCGGCACCGCCTTGTGCGAACGCTTCGGTTTCGAACTGAAAGGCACCAGCTTCCTGGCCCATTGGGAATCCCAATCCGGCCTGTCCCTGTCTTCGCTGCTGCGCCAGGCACTGAAAGCCGGCCAGCCGGTGTGCCTGTCCTCCATCGCCGCCACCGCCGACAACGGCATGGTCGAGCTGGAAACCATTCTCACCCCCGTCTCCTTCAATGGCGGCGAACCCACCCGCTTCTTCGGCATGGTCCAGATGCTGAGCGATCCCACCCCGCTTCTGGGCCGGTCCATCGCCTATGAACGCCTGGTGGGCTCGCAGATCATCCAGGAAGACGAACCGTTTTCCTCTTACGACCAGGACCGGGATCAGCCCCCGCCGCCGCCCCCGCCGCCGCCGAGCCTGCGGGCCCATCCCAAAGCGCCGTACCTGCGCCTGGTGGTGTCACAGGACAGTCCCGCCTTCCTCCATTTCGGATCCGGCGACCTGCTTCAGAAAATGTTTGATGTGATCGGCCGTTGGCGCGCCGCCAACAGCCAGGATTACAGCCGCTTCGTATAGCGTCTACGGACGCGGCGGAATCGTCGTGGACGTGTTCAGGTCCGGACGCTGCGCGGTGATGTCCTTGACCGGCGGGTGATCCACCGGATCGTTGCGCAGGATATCGGTATCCAGCCGCGCTGCGCTGTTCTTGCGCTGCAGATACGGAATTTCATACGCCTCGACCTTGGCGCGATAGGCTTCAAACGCCGCATTGTCCTGAGCCGTGCGCTTGTCGCAGCGCTCCGCTGGCAGGCCGGCCTGCTCCTGACACCACAGATCGAAATTCATCTCCTTGACCTGGAGATTGCCATTGCGCTGGGCCAGCGCGGGGCTCGCCAGAACCAGGATCATCAGGGCTAGACGCAGCTTCATGCGGTCAGCCTAGGCGCTTTGGGTGGGGTTGGACAGCCACAAAAAAGCAACGGCCCGCGCCTTTTGGGGCGCGGGCCGCTGGTATGCGTGGCGTTAATGATTACGGCTGAAGCGTAATCACCGTGCGGCGGTTCTTGGCTTCCTTGACGCCGTCTTCGGTCTGCACCGCAAGATCGGTCTCGCCGACGCCGCTGGCATGGATGGCCGCGCGGCGCGCACCCATCTTCACCAGGGCTTCAACCACCACATTGGCGCGCTTGACCGACAGCGCTTGGTTGTAGTCCGACGAACCCGAGGTATCGGTATGGCCGACGACCGTGATGTTGGTCTGGCCGCCGGTGCGGGCGGACGCGATCACGGAGTCCAGAACCGTCAGCTGCTCGGCCTTCAGGGTCCAGGAGTCGAAGTCGAAATAGACCGTGAAGTCGTTGGTCTGGGCGGCGGGCGCCGGCGCGGGGGCCGGAACAGGCGCGGACGAAACCGGCGGCGGCGGCGGGGCCGGGCGGGCGGCGGTTTCCAGACGCACGATCGAGGAATCCAGCGCGGTCTTGCAAGCCTGGCTGGCGGCAGCGGCGCTGGGCACGGTGGCGTACAGGACCCAGCAGTCGTAATCGGCCTGGGCGCGGGCGGCCTGTTCGGGGAACTGGTCCTTGCCGGCCGCGATGTCACGCACCAGACGGGTGCGCAGGGCCGACTGGGCCGGGCCATTGGCCGCTTCCAGTTCCGGCTCGGTGCCGCCATTGGCCAGATCCGCCTTGGCGGTGAAGGCCTTGGCGAGCAGGTCGCTGGAGCTTTCGCTGTCCGAGAAAGGGTTCAAGGACGAAAAGAACCCGCTGTCCTCTGCGGGCTCGGAGGGCAGGGCGGCGGCCTGGGCGGACAGATCGCCATAATCCTTGGCCAAAGCCTGGGTGAAGGGCGTGCCGGCGCCGACATCTTCGGCGTCGTCGCTGGAACAGGCGCCAAGGCCCAAGGCCAGGACGCCGGCGGCAGCAAGCATGGTCAGGCGGCGGCAATGGCCGCGAGTGATGGTCGAAAAGCGCATATTATTAAGTCCCCACGAGGCGGCGAGTATGTCGGGCCCCAGCCCTGCTCCGTGCCGCAAAATTTTACCCGCCTTTCCTATAGCGCGGCGGGCAGAAGCGAAAAAGGCCCCTGTTTCAAAATGGTTGACCCATTTGAGACCCCGCAAAAGGGCCCCCGAAAGCGAAAAACAGGCGTTTTTGGCCTCCTGCGGCCTGCCGGTAACCTCCTGTTGACCCTGCCGGGGGTACAAAGCCTTGAAACATTAACAACTGGGCGGGGCCCATGCAGGGCTTGGCGATGTCCTTAAAGGACGCCGAACCGGTCGTCGCCAAGGCGGGGGCCGAGCGCCGGCGCTTTCGCCGTGTCCGGGTGGACCTGCCCGGGCGCCTGTTCATTCCATCCGACAGCCGCGAAGCCCGCTGCACCATTTCGGACCTGTCGCCGGGTGGCGCGGCCATCGTCTGCGAGATCATTCCCGATGCCGGAACTCCGGTCGTGCTCTATGTCGACAATTTCGGCCGCTTTGAAGGCAACGTCGTGCGCCGCGACGGGTATGGCTTCGGCATCGCCTTTGTCTGCACCCCGTCCAAGCGCGAACGCACCGCCGAGCAGCTGATCCTGTTCCTCAACAAGGCCCTGGTGGATGACAGCGTGCTGCGCCGCCACGAACGCTCCAACCAGAAGGGCTTCGCCAAATACACCCGCGCCGACGGCCAGATCGTGCATTGCGAAGTGATGGACATTTCGGTGGGCGGCGTGTCGCTGAAGACCGATGTCAAGCCGCCGATCGGCGAGTTCGTGCTGATCGCCCAGATCGCCGGCCGGGTGGCGCGCCATCACGCCGACGGCATCGGCATCGAATTTGTCGGGCAGGAAAAGTCCGCCGACCAGTCCGTGCATCAGATCAATATCGTCCGCGGCTAGGTGGCCGTGATCAGCGCTTTCTGGCGCGTGTAATAGCGGCGCTTCCCGGAACTCGCACTGGCGCAACGCGCGCGGATTGCGGCATTGGAACAGGACATGACATTCCTGGGCGTGGTGCCGGACCGCGGTGCGGGCGAGGCGGCGGGTGATGCCGGCTTCTGCATCGGCTGTCTTTATACCGTGCAGGGCTCGGCCCTGGGTGGCAAGGTGATCTTCCGGCAACTCGATGCCTTGCTGCCCACCAGCGATGGCCGGCGCTTTTTTGAGGGCGCCCCGCAAGATGGCGCAAACTGGCGATTGCTCTGCCAGAATCTGGAGAAGCAGGATCGCCTCAGTGAGATGGTGGCCGGCGCGCGGCACGCCTTTGCCTGCTTCGATGCGCTGGTCAGCGAAACTCCGGCCCCACCGCCCAGGTCACCAGCGATCGGCGCACGCCTGACTCAATCGGCGTGACCTGGTGCAGCACGTTGGCCGGGAAGGCGACGATGGTGCCGCGTTCGCGCGGTGCGGTGTCGATCAGGTTGCCGGCGCGCACCTGCAGGTCGCAGCCCTTGTAATCGTTGTCATCGCTCAGCTGCATACTGAGAGTTAGCTTGCGCGGTTCCTGGTCGGGATCGGAGCGATCACGGCCATAATCCTTGTGCCAGTCGAAGTGGCCGCCTTCGCGGCCGCCGTAAACCGCATATTGCAGTGCCGCCAGCCCCGACAGGTCGAAGCGAAAGTAGCGGGCATTCATTTCGAGCACCGCGTCTTCCATGCGCAGGTACAGGTGTTCGGTTTGCGGCGTGCGCGGCACCCAGGCGACCCTGGTGCTGCGGATATTTTCATAGCCGTGTCCGGCCGACAGCTCGGCCTTCTCCAGCGCCAGCCCGTCGCCCAGCGTCACCAGTGCGTCCAGTTCGGACGCACTGAACAGGCCCTGCCACACGGCCAGCGAGCCGATTAAATACGGTGATCCCCCCATGCGCCCCCGAGCATCTGTCTTAATGTGCCAGTTTATGGATGCGACGACATCTTACGACAGATTGGGGGCGGGCGGAACGGAAAGTTTGCGCGGAACACACTTCGTCAGAAGCGGTAGCCCGCCATGCCCATCACCGTGACATTGGAGTCGCGAAGGCTGATGGGACTGAGGGCGGCATCGCCCATAAGGCGCGTGACGCCGACATCAGTGCCGGCAAACCAATGACTGTTGATACGATAAATCAGGTTGGCGCCGGCCCGCACATCCTTGAAGCCGCTGCCGGCATTGAAGCGCGGAAAGATCGAGGCGCCGGCCTGGACCGGGGTGACGCCAAAATAGGTCTGCATATATTGGCCGTCGGCCCAGGTGGCGCGGACATGCGGCATCAGGATCAGTTTCCTGCCCAGCGGCAGCGGCGCCGACAGGCCGAGGCTTCCCGTCATGCCATGGTTCAGAGATTTGACGGCCGAGACTTCCAGGTTGAACAGGCTGAGGCGGGCGGATGCAAAGGCGCGAAAGCCGGGCGAGGCCCTGATGGTGCCAAGCCCTTTCAGCCGGTCGTCGCCGGACTCGAAAATCCCGCCGCTCGCATGATCCTTGCGGCCGGGATCGACGGTGAGCCCGCCGCCGAAGCGGAAATTCTTCAGATGTGCGGTGACGCTGAGCCCGCCTTCGCCAAGGCTGATCGTGTCGCGCCAGCGGACCGTGACAAAGGGCAGGGGCCTCACGATGCTGCGGTCGCTGCCTTCAAAGCTGGGCCGCGAAGCCACAGCAGCGCCCAAGGTGACATCCCATTCCCTGGGCGGTTCGCGCCGGCGCTGCGCCTGTGCGGGCGCGCACAGCAAGGCTGCCGCGGCGACGGCGATCAGGACGGAACGGCTCTCCACGGCACCAGCGTTACAGGTTTTGACGCCGCCGCGCCATCTATCCCAGATTCTGGATCTGGCTGGAGGCCAGCATCAGCTTGGCGACGCTCAGTTCACCGCTGGCATCCAGGGTGCCCAGGAAGGTGCGGGTGCGTGCCAGCGCATCGCCCTGTTTTTGGGCCCAGTCGTCCACCGTACCGCCGCTGGCCAGAAGCTTGGCGGTGATGCTGCGCTGGGACTGGGACAAATCGTCCAGCAGCCGGCGCAGCGCCAGCCGGTCCCAATGTTCGGGCGGCGCATAGCGGCTTGCCAGGTTGCGCAGCCGGTCCAGGCCCAATGTTTCGCCCAGCTGGAAATAGAGCGGCGCCACCTTGTCCGGCGGTTGCCGTGTCTCATGCGCCAGCAGCGCCACGTCCAGCGCCGCCGCCAGCGGATCCAGCAGCACCATGTCACGCGCCAGGTCTTCAGGAACCTTGGCGGCGGTCAGTTCGGCAATGGCGTCCTGGTCGGCCTGGGTCAGCTTGTAATTCTCGCGCAGCGCTTCCACCCCGGCGCGATATTGCGCCACGGTGTCGGTGATGGCGGCATCACCCGC
>CANGRN010000105.1 GCA_947455695.1 Alphaproteobacteria bacterium | reverse complement strand
GGATCAGTTCCGGCAGGAGCGGCAGGAGCTGCTGCACCTGCACGTCAGCCCCTCAGCGCTTGAATATTTGCCGCATATTGCGACGGCCCGCCCTGGAACACCGCTGTGCCCGCCACCAGCACGGTGGCGCCGGCGGCAATGGCGCGTTTTGCCGTTGCTGGAGTGATGCCGCCATCCACTTCCAGCGCGATATCGCGGCCGGTGGCATCGATGCGCTTGCGCGCGGCTTCGATTTTCTTGAGCTGGCTTTCGATGAAGCTCTGGCCGCCGAAACCGGGATTGACGCTCATGACCAGGATCAGGTCCACCAGGTCCATCAGGTTGTCGAGCGCATCCACCGGCGTGCCGGGATTGAGCACCACACCGGCTTTCTTGCCCAGCTTGCGGATGTGCTGAAGGGTGCGATGAACATGTGGTCCGGCTTCGGGATGAACTGTCAGCCCATCGGCCCCCGCCTCCGCAAAAGCGTCCAGGTACGGGTCCACCGGCGAGATCATCAGATGCACATCGAAGGGCTTTTTGGCATGGGGCCGCAGCGCCTTCACCACCTGGGGTCCGATGGTGATGTTGGGGACAAAGTGACCGTCCATCACATCGACATGAATCCAGTCGGCGCCCGCCGCCTCGATAGCCTCGATTTCCGCGCCGAGCCTGGAAAAGTCGGCGGAGAGGATGGACGGCGCGATGCGGACGGGCTGGGCCATAAGGCTAAGTGCCGGATTCTGCGACGGGTTGCAACGCACGCCGGTCCCGCGCCACCGCCAGCAGCAGCACCAGGGCCGGCAGCCAGATCACCCGGGACTGGTAACGATCATGGGGGTTGGAAAAGGTGCCGCAGATGATGGCATTGCCCACCAGCCCCAGCAGCACCAGCGCCGGCAGGCTGGCCTGGTCCCAGGCGCGGCGCAGCCCTGCATGCTGGAGCAGCAAAAGCATCCCCAGCACCGACATCGCCCCCACCGGCACATGGATCAGGTTCAGGACCTTGAAGCGGATCAGCCCATGCTGCTGGCGCGCCTTCAGATAGGCGGGCAACTGTTCGGGGATCATGCGACGGAAATTCGGTTCCACGATGGACAGTTGCGGCTCGATGCCGTCGCCGGTCTTGAATTGCAGGAATTGCAGCAGCGAGTCATAGACCGCGGCGCGCAAATGCATCATCGGATAGCGCTTGAGGCTTTCGACGATGATGCGGCCGTCTTCCTGCTGCTGGGTCTTGCTGGTGAAGCCGCCCAGCGCATGAAAGCCGCTGCCCGCGCCCCACAGCCAGCCATTGGCGCTGGTCGCCAGCCGGTTCTTGTATTCGCACAGACGCCAGTTGATATCGCCTTGCGGCGGACAGGTATCCTGCAGCAGCCGCTTGACGATGCCGTCCTGCATCAGGCGCGCGAACACGAACACCGATCCCGATTTGCTGATGAACAGGTTGCCGGTGAGTGCGAAGTTGCCCACCACGATGAGGGCGATGCCGGTGACCAGCCCGATCAGGCCGCGTTTCAGGTCGGGCCTGGGCAGGCCCCAGCGCGCCAGCAGCTTGAGCAGCGCGGCGCACAGCAAAAGCCCGCCGATCAGACCCAGATGCGAGGGATGGCAGGCCACCGCCAGCCCCGTCAGCCCGATGATCCAGCGCAGCCGCGCCTTGCCCAGCCGGCCGGAGCGAAACATCAGCAGCCAAGCGCCCAGGATCACTACCGGGGTGAAGATGTCCGGCTCGACCTGCCCCACATACCAGGCGATTCCGGTCAGAAGGCTGAGCGCTGCGCCGATCACGAGGAGGCCGCGAAGGGTCAGGCCCGGAACCTCGGCGCGGGCCACTTCCAGGATGAGGTAGCTGGTCATCAGCGCCTGCAGCACCACGATCGGCCACAGGCTGAAATTGCCGCCCGCCAGGAACAGCAGCTCGGCATAGACCGGGGCGCGCTCGACCAGGAAGATGTGGCCCAGCCCCTCCAGCAGGTAGGCGCCGGTGTCGTAGAAAATCAGCGGAAAGCCGTTCCACAGGGCGGCCGACAGGAACATGAGGCTGAGCAGCGCCATCCCCACTGCCGGGACAGCGATGCCCTCGACCGGAATGGCCAGCCAGGCCCTGCTATTCACCGTTGATTCGCGCATTTGCCCCCGTGACCGCGAATTTGCCGCAAGCCGCGCCCCAAAGCGAGTGCGGACCCGCGCAAAGCGCGGTTGACTGGAGGTTCCGCACCCCTAAACTCCCCGCCAATCTCGCCCACGACCTCCGGAAGGCTTTTCATGGCGGACAATCCGCAAAAACCGGCCCAGGCCACGCGTCCACTTTCTCCCCACCTCACCATCTATCGCTGGCCGGTCACGATGGCGACGTCCATCACCCATCGCGCCACCGGTATCGGCCTGTCTGTGGGTGCGGTGATCCTTGCCTGGTGGCTGGTGTCGATCTCCAACGGACCGGAGGGCTGGCACAGCTTTCACGACGTGTCAGACACGCCCATTGGCCTGCTGGTTGTGTTCGGCCTGACCTGGTCGCTCGTCTACCACTTCCTCAACGGCATCCGGCACCTGGCCTGGGACCTGGGTTATGGCTTTGAAAAGGGCCTGGCCGAGCGCAACAGCATGATGATCCTGGTCGGCTCCATCGTGATCGCGGTGGCCATCTTCGCCCTCGCCTGGACCGGTCACGGAGGATATTTGCGATGAATTCCGCGGAAACGCCGCTGCACAAAGTTCGCGGCATGGGCTCGTCCCATTCGGGCACCGGCCATTTCTGGCATGAGCGCGTCACCTCGGTGGCGCTGATCCCGCTATCCCTGTGGTTCGGCTATGTCATGCTGGGCCTGGCCGGCACCAGCGAAGTCACCGCCCTGCAGTTCCTGGCCCATCCCTGGAACGCGATCCTGATGGGCGGGTTCGTCGCCTTCTCGCTGTGGCATGCCTATCTGGGGCTGCAGGTGGTGGTGGACGATTACATCCACACACCCGGCACCAAGATTTTCCTGATGCTGGCGATCCGCTTCTCCGTCATCGCCATCACGGCGACCTGCATCTTCGCGATCGTCCGCATCGCCGCCTTATAGGGCCCTCTTCAAAAGGTAACGTTCATGCCCGCCTATACCATCGTTGACCACACCTTCGACGTCGTCGTTGTCGGCGCCGGTGGCGCAGGACTTCGCGCGACGCTGGAATGCGCCCTGCAAGGCCTCAAGACCGCCTGCATCACCAAGGTGTTTCCCACCCGCAGCCACACGGTGGCGGCGCAAGGCGGCGTGGCCGCATCGCTGGGCAACATGGGCGAGGATAACTGGCGCTGGCACATGTACGACACCGTCAAGGGTTCGGACTGGCTGGGCGACCAGGACTCCATCGAATATCTGTGCCGCAACGCCCCGGAGGCGGTGTACGAGCTGGAGCATTTCGGCATGCCCTTCAGCCGCACCGATGAAGGCAAGATCTACCAGCGCGCCTTTGGCGGCATGACCAGCAACTACGGCCAGGGCATCGTGCAGCGCACCTGCGCCGCCGCCGACCGCACCGGCCATGCCATGCTGCACACCCTGTACGGCCAGTGCGTGAAGCATGAAGTCAATTTCTTCATCGAGTATTTCGCGCTCGATCTGATCATGGAAAACGGCGCCTGCCGCGGCGTGATGGCCTGGAACCTGGATGACGGCGTCATCCACCGCTTCCGCGCCCACCAGGTGATCATGGCGACCGGCGGCTATGGCCGCTCGTATTTGAGCTGCACCGGCGCCCACACCCAGACCGGCGATGGCAATGCCATGGTGCTGCGCGCCGGCCTGCCGCTGCAGGACATGGAGTTCGTGCAGTTCCATCCCACCGGCATCTTCGGCGCCGGCGTGCTGATCACCGAAGGCGTGCGCGGCGAAGGCGGCTATCTGACCAATTCGGAAGGCGAGCGCTTCATGGAGCGCTATGCCCCCAACGCCAAGGACCTGGCGTCACGCGATGTCGTTTCCCGCGCCATGACCATCGAGATCCGCGAAGGCCGCGGCGTCGGTCCCGGCAAGGACCATATTCACCTGCACCTGTCACATCTGGATCCCAAGATCATCCATGAGCGGTTGCCGGGCATTTCGGAATCGGCGCGCATCTTCGCGGGCGTCGACGTCACCAAGGAACCGATCCCGGTGCTGCCGACGGTGCATTACAACATGGGCGGCATTCCCTGCGCCTATACCGGCGAGGCGCTGACCCTGACCGGCGGCAATCCCGACACGGTGGTGCCGGGCCTGATGGCGGTGGGCGAAGCGGCCTGCGTCTCGGTGCATGGCGCCAATCGCCTGGGCTCCAATTCGCTGATCGATCTTGTGGTGTTCGGCAAGGCCGCCGGTGTGCAGGCCGCCAAGTCGCTGCAGGGCGTGCGGACGCATCAGGAATTGCAGAAGAATGCCGGCGACGAGGCCATGGCCCGCTTCGACCGCTTCCGCAATGCCAAGGGCGGCACGCCCACGGCGGTGATGCGGCTGGCGATGCAGAAGGCCATGCAGGAAGACGCCGCGGTGTTCCGCACCGGCGATACCCTGTCACAGGGACTCAAGCGCGTCAGCGACATCTATGCCCAGCGCGGCGATATCGGCATCACCGACCGTTCCATGATCTGGAACACCGACCTGGTGGAGACACTGGAGTTCGACAACCTGATCCAGCAGGCGGTGGTGACAGTGGCCGGCGCGGTCAACCGGCTGGAAAGCCGCGGCGCCCATGCCCGCGAGGATTATTCCAATCGCGACGACGAAAACTGGATGAAGCACACCCTCACCTGGCTGGATGTCGAGACGGGCCGGACCAAGATCGACTACCGCCCGGTGCACACCTACACGCTCACCAGCGATGTCGAATACATCAAGCCCAAGGCCCGCACCTATTGAACTGAACCCGACGCGGCCTTGCGCGTTATCCCTGCGATAGATTGCGCATATTTGAGGCCTCCCATGTTTGTTCGTACCCTGCTTGCCGCCCTGCTGATTTCCGGCATGCCGGTGCTTGCCCAAGCCAAAAAAGATGTCAAAAAACCGGCGCCAACGCCCGTCAGCGCGCCGGCTCCGAAAACCACCATCACCGGATCCAAGACCATCACCGGCGCCACGCCCGCGCCCGACGACCGGGCCAAGCAATGGCTGGTGCTGGTGGACGACAAGAATTACGCCCAAAGCTGGAGCGAGGCCGGCAAGGCGTTTCAGAACCGTCAGAAAGCCGATGCCTGGGCAAAGGATGCCGGCGCCCGCCGCGAACCCCTGGGCGCAGTGGCCAGCCGTGGCCTGAAATCCATCGATCTCAGCCGCAGCAATGTCGCGGTGATCAAGTATGATTCGGTTTTCGCGCATAAGGCCTCGGCGGTCGAAACCATCACCCTGTCCTTCGAGAATGGCGGCTGGGTGGTCACTGACTATTCCGTAAGCTGACTTTCATTCCGGCAGCGGCCACAAAGTGGCCCCAATATATTCAGCCGGGGTTCAGGCGCGGGAGGCGAGCCTTGCGCCGTCAAAAGGGAGTGACACATGTCCATCAGGAAAATTCTGCTGAGCGCCTGCGCCGCCGCGACGCTGATCACGGGCACCGCTTCGGCCCAGCCGGGCTGGGTGCCGCCCGGCAACGATCCCGACGGCTATTACAGCGACGCGGACCATAACGGCTACTACGACCGCAACGGCCGCTATACCCGGATCCGCGACCGCGACCGGTATGACCGCCGCGATCGCGAATATGGTCCGCCGCCTCCCCCGCCCCCGCCGCCGACCTATTACCAGCAGGGCCGCTATGAAGAGAGCTGCCGCCGCGGCAACGCCACCAACGGCACCATCTTCGGCGCGCTGGCCGGCGGGCTGATCGGCGGCCTGGCGTCCCGCGGCAATGCCGGCGCCACCATCGGCGGCGTCGTGGTCGGCGGCCTGCTGGGCAACGTCATCGGCCGCGACATCGATTGCGAAGACCAGCCCATCGCCTATCGCACCTATGCCGAGG
>CANGRN010000104.1 GCA_947455695.1 Alphaproteobacteria bacterium | reverse complement strand
GCCTCTTCTTCCGCTTCCTTGGCCAGGCGCAACGCCTTCAGCCGCGCGGTCTTGGCGTCGCTCGCCACCCGCTCCTTTTCGACCTGGTCCAGGACCATGCGGGTGCGCTGGTCCGATGCCGTGCTGGCGGCCTGGGCCCGTGCGCCGGGTGGTGCTTTTCTTGTATCTGCCATGCCCCACCCTAACATGCTTTGCCCGGCCCGTATCGCCCGGGACCCGCGATTTTCCGGTGCGCAGGGCCTTGTGGCCGGTCCCCAAGGACTTACTATCCCGGTCACGGGGCCCGCAGAAAAATCAGACGCCTCGGGGGAGACACCATGAAACGCTTGCTGCTGACGGCCACCCTTTTGCTGGCCTCCACCTCCGTCCAGGCCCAGCTGGCCTCGAAGATCACCCATTACGACGTCAGGAAAACCGCCACCCTCAAGGCGGTGCATGACGGCGCCGGCACCATGAATTTCGGCCCCCTGATGACCGACAAGACCCTGTCCACCAACTTCATCTTCCTCCACCGCGGCGTGCTGCACCCCGGCGGCGGCATCGGCCAGCATTTCCACAATCACTGCGAAGAGATGTTCGTGATCTTCGACGACCAGGCCGAATTCACCGTCAATGGCCGCACCTCCCTGCTCAAGGGCACGGTCGGCGCCCCCAACCGCATGGGCTCCTCCCACGCCATCTACAATTCCACCGACCATGACGTGGAGTGGATGAACATCAATGTCGGCACCTCCAAGGTCTATGACGCCTTCAACCTGGGCGACGACCGTGTCGGCGCGCCCAAGGATGCCATCCCCCAATTCGTCACCATGCGACTGGAAAAGTCGCTGCTGAAGCCCGCCCGTGACGGCGGCAAGGTCCAGCGCCGCCGGGCGCTGAGCCCCAGCGTGTTCTTCACCCCCTGGGCCTATGTCGATCATGAACTGATCCAGCCGGGCGGCGACACCGGCACCACCAACCTCGCCGATCTCAGCGAAGCCTATTACGTCATCTCCGGCGAAGGCAGCGTGACGGTCAACGGCGAGACCGTCGCCATCAAGAAGGGCGACGCCATCCCGGTCGATCTGGGCCAGGCCAAGAGCTTCAAGGCCGGTGCCGCCCCGCTGGAACTGATGATCATCGGCGTGGCGAAAGACCAGAAGACCAAGGACGCCTTCGCCGCCAACCCGGCCAACGAAAATCCCGAACCTTTGCTGGCCGTGCTGAACAAGCCGCGCTGAAACAAGAACAAGGAAACGCCATGACCCGCCGCCTTGCCGCACTCGCCGCCTGTCTGCTCGCCACCGCCGCTGTGGCCCAGACCCCGCCCACCCAGGACGCGCCGGTCGTCCCCAACAATCCCGACTACACGGCAGTGGTGGAAGGCAAGCCGGTGGACAGCCGCCTGAATGAGAATGTGAAAGACAAGCCGGCTTTCCCCGGCCAGACCCGCGCGCCTTATCACAAGACCGCACCCTATCACCTGACCGAGATCACCAGCGGCCTGCACGCCCCCTGGGCGCTGGGCTTCCTGCCCGACGGCAAATTCCTGGTCACCGAAAAACTGCCCGGCGCGCTGCGGGTGGTTTCGCCCGATGGAGCCATCGCCCCGCCGGTCGCGGGCGTGGACGGGCTGGCCAAGGGCTGGCGCGAGACCGGCCTGTTCGATCTGGTCCTGGACCCGAACTTCGCCAGCAATCACCGCATCTACTTCACCTTCTTCGGCTTCGACCGCGGCATGATCAGCGGCATCCAGGTGGCGCGCGCCACCTTCAACCAGGCCGCCAACGCGCTCAGCGATGTGAAGGTGATCTTCAAGGCCCGCCCCCAGACCCCGAACGACAACCGTTCCGGCGTCGGCTCGCGCAGCGGCGGCCGCATGGTGATGGGCAAGGACGGCTATCTCTACATCACCATCGGCGACCGCGACACCGGCGGCTCCTATCCCTGGCTGGTGGCGCAGACCCTCGACACCCATCTGGGCAAGATTTTGCGCATCACCACCGACGGCAAGCCGGCGCCGGGCAATCCCTTCACCGGCCCAAAAGACAAAGAGGAAGCCGCCTATCCCGAAATCTGGGCCATCGGCCAGCGCAGCCAGGAGGGCCTCGCCTTCGACAATGACGGCAACCTCTGGGAGACCGAGCACGGCCCGCGCGGCGGCGACGAGCTCAACCTGATCAAGAAGGGCGCCAATTACGGCTGGCCCGTCGTCACCCACGGCATCGACTATCCCGGCAACCAGACCGGCGACAGCGAGCCCACCCGCGCCGGCATCGAGGAGCCCGTCTATTACTGGGCGCCCTCCATCGGTCCGGGCAACCTGGCCTTCTACAAGGGCAACCTGTTCCCGGAATGGAAGAACAGCGTCTTCGTCACCTCCTTGCGCGGCAACGCCATGGAACGCCTGACCCTGTCGAACGGCAAGGTGGTGAACGAGGAGCCGCTGCTGACCGAGGTCAAGATGCGCCTGCGCGACGTGCGCGTCGGGCCCGATGGCGCGGTCTATGTCCTCAGCGATTCCGGCGGCGGCTCGATCACCAACAACACGCCCCTGGGCTCCAAGCTGCTGAAACTGACGCCGAAGTAAGACCTTACATCTCGTTCATGTCCGGTTCAGCCCGGCCTTGTGATGCTGCACAGGCCGGAAATCCTCCGGCATGGAGACGAACATGAAACGGACGGCTTTGGCATTTGGCGCGGCGCTGGCCCTGCTGGGCGGCTGCGCCCCCTACACGACTTCCGGCGCCTATTATGGCGGCGGCTATTACGAGCCGGACTATTACGGCCCCACCGTCTATGCCCAGCCCTATGGCTATGGCGGCGGTTACGGCGGGGGTTATGGTGGCGGCTATGGCCGCGACCACCGCGACCGCGATCACGGATATCGTGGCCAGGACCGCGACCATGGCGACCGCCAGAACAATTACCAGAACAATTATCAGGGCAATCGCCATGACGGCGACCGCGGCAGCTATCAGGGCAACAACCAGCCCGCCCCGCAGAACAACGCCCAGGCCGGCGGCGGCTACCGCATGCCCAATGGCGACCGCATCACCCGCGGCAACTTCTGGCAACAGCAACAGCCGCAGCAGAACGCTGCACAGCCCGGCACCCCGCAGCCCAGTGGCGACGGTGGCGGCCGCATGGGCCGCCACCGCGACAACTGATTACTTGCGGTAATACATCGGGATTTCGCCCGCGATCTTGGAATGCAGCCGGTACAGGCTGGTCGAGCCGGTGAGATAGACCGTCTTGCCATCCTCGGCGAAGCCGATATTGGCGACGGTCTCCGGGATCACGATCTGGCCCAACACCTTGCCCTTGGGCGAGATGATGCGCACGCCGCCCGGACCCGTGGCCCAGATGTTGCCGGCGCTGTCGACCTTCAGACCGTCCGGCACATCCGATGCCGTGCCGGGGAACGAGATCAGCTTGCGCATGTTCGACAGCTTGCCGTCCGCGCCCACGTCATAGGCGCGGATATGCATGTCGGGCATGGAGTTCGACACGTACAGCGTCTTGCCATCCGGCGAAAAGCCGATGCCGTTGGGCTGGGTCATGTCGGTGATCACCGGCGTCAGCTTGCCGCCGGCATAGCGCCACACCGCATTGTATTTGAGTTCCTTCTTGGGATCGGCGTCCATCTTGGGCAGGCCAAAGGACGGATCGGTGAACCACAGCGCGCCGTCGGCGGTGAACACCAGGTCGTTGGGGCTGTTGAAGCGCTTGCCTTCATACTTGGCCAGGAACGGCTTCAGCCCACCCTTGTCGTCCATCTTCTCGATGGTGCCGACATACATGCGGGTCAGCAGGATCGAGCCATCCTTGTCGGTGATCATGCCGTTGGAACCGAAATTGCCGTCCGGCGGCGCATTCTTCAGCCCGCCGGAATCGTTCAGCACGACCGTGACCTTATTCGTCTTGGGATCAAAGGTCCGCACCTTGTCCATGCGCACGTCCGAGAACCACAGCTTGCCGTCCTTCCACATCGGCCCTTCGATGAAGATGAAGCCGGTGGCGACCTTCTCGATTTTTGTGTTCGGCGCGATGACGCTGTCCAGCGCCGGATCGAGCTTCTTGACGCTCACCCCCTGCGCCAGCGCAGGCGCAGCGAGCAGACACAGTGCAGGCGCGAGATATTTCAGCATTGGCAGTCCCCTCCGGTTATTTTTGAGAAGCTTAAGTCTCGAGAATGGTATTGGGCAAATGGTTCTTTGGCACCCCGTCGGGCGGGAAATGCTGGGCCAGCGCCGCGCCGCATATCTCGATGGCCGCCACAAATCCGTCGGCGGGCTTGCCGGCCTTCATGCCTTCGACCACCGCTTCCACCGCCGCGTTCCAGGGCCCCTCGCCCACCGCCTTGTGGATATTGTCATGCGCCACCAGCTCGACCCGCCGGTCGGTCAGGCAGGCATAGATCAGGATATGCGGTTCGGCATCCGACAGCCGGCAGCCCACGGACACGAAATGCCGCCGCGCCATTTCCCGCACCCGGTGGCTCTTCAAGGGACCCGGCGTCACGACATGGCGCACCGCCGGCACGGCCACGATGATGGCGACGATCAGAAACACCCCCGCCTGCACCAGGCTGTAGGTGGACAGCACGCGCAGGATCAAACCTTCCATGGCGCGGGCGGATTCGTCGGTCCAGCTGGTGAAGATGCTGGCCAGCGCCAGCCGGTGCAGCCCCGCCAGCACCAGCAGCGGCGGCACCAGGAAGCCCGCCACCGTCGCCCACAGCAGCGGTATCTCGCGGTAACGCGACACCCGCTTGGTCAGGACACAGAATATCTCGCCGGAGGTCTTGCTCTCGGCCAGCGTCACGGCGGCGCTGATGCGCTCCCGGTCTTTTTCGCTCAGCATCGCCCGCCCATCCTACCAGCTTCCCGAAGAGCCGCCGCCGCCAAAGCTGCCGCCGCCGCCGCCCGACCAGCCGCCGCCACCGCCGCCGGACCATCCGCCGCCGCGGCCGCCGCCACCGCCGCCCATCAGCAGGAAGGGCAGCAGGCCCCAGCCGCCGAACACCCGCGCGATCATGAAGAAAATGAACAGCATGATCAGGAACCCCATCAGCCCGCCGCCACCGCTATCGCCTTGCGGCCGCTGCTCGGCCGCCGCTGCGGCGCGCTTTTCCGCCACCGAGGTCTCCAGCGACAATTGCTCGATCAGCGCGTCGGTACCCGCTTGCACCCCGGCATTGAAATCGCCCTTGCGGAACGACGGCAGCACCCGGCTCTGGATGATGACCGACGACAGGGCGTCGGTGACGATCGGCTCCAGCCCATAGCCAACCTCGATGCGGGTCTTGTGCTCGGTGGGCGCAACGATGAACAGGATGCCGTTGTTCAGGCTCTTCTGCCCGATGCCCCAGGCACGGCCCAGCTGGTAGCCGTAATCGGAAATCTCGTAGCCGCCCAGGGACGGGACGGTGACCACCACTAGCTGGCGCGAGGTCTTCTGCTCCAGCGCCGCCAGCTTGGTGTTCAGGTCGGCCTTGGTCTGGCTGGACAGGATATTGGCGTCATCCACCACCCGCCCGGTCAGCGCCGGAAATTTCGGCGCCGCCGTGGCGGGCAGCAGAAGACAAAGAAACGCGAGCGTAGCCGCGATCAGCCGCATGGATTACGGCTTGGTCGTGCCGGGCTGGGCTGCGGCCGGTGCAGCCGGCGGCGCGGCGGTCGCACCGGGGAAGCTCACCACCGGCGCGGACTGGGCCCCGGCGCTGGCGGCAAACGGCGTCGCCTGCTTGTACGATTTGTAGAAGGTCGCCGCCCAGATCGAACCCGGCACCGTCACCAGCTCGGTATTATAGTCCTGCACCGCCGCATTATAGTCGCGGCGCGCGATCTCGATGCGGTTCTCGGTGCCTTCCAGCTGCGACTGCAGCGCCAGGAAGTTCTGGTTCGACTTCAGGTCGGGATAATTCTCGCTGATCGCCATCAGCCGGCCCAGCACGCCGGACAGCTTGTCCTGCGCCTGCTGGAATTCGGCGAACTTGGCCGGATCAGTGATGGT
>CANGRN010000103.1 GCA_947455695.1 Alphaproteobacteria bacterium | reverse complement strand
GGCGGCGGCGATCATGTGACGCTTGGCGACGGTTTCGGTCACCTGGGCCTGCGCGGGCAGGGCGGCAAGGATCAGCGCTGTCGCGAGAAGTGTTTTCAGACCGGAATTCAAAAGCGTCATCGCGAACCTCAGCAGCAATCTGCGAGGATGGTATGCGCCTTGATCGGCCCCTCACAATTAAAAAGGGCACAAAAGAAAAAGCCCTGCTGGGACAGCGGGGCTTTTCTTTATGAGTTTGCCTAAATTCAGCGCACGAAGACGCGCACTTCGCTCACGGTTGCGCCCGGATCGGTGGTCGAGGCCACGTTCAGGCGGGTGGCGGGCACGCCCATGTCGGTCATGGAACGCATCACGTCCTGGGCATGGCGGCGGGCGGTGGATTGGGCGATCTGCACCGAAGCGGCGGTGCCGCGGGTGGGCGAAACCGCGACCACCTGGAAATTGGCGCCGGGGCGGTTCTGCAGCGCCTGGTTCAGCGCGGCATACAGGATCTGCTGATAGTCCACGTCGGGATGGTCGAACTTGACCACCACCAGCGGAGTGCCGGCGCCGGTCACGGCCGGGGTGGAACCCAGGCCGCCGGTCACGCCACCGCCATAAAAGTCGCCGCTCTTGATCGAGGCGGCCAGAGTGGTGAGGTTGGAGCGTTCGGTGGCGACATAGGCGGTCTGGCGCTGGATGCCGTCGGCAACTTCGCGCAGCAGGCGGTCGATCATCACGATGGTCTGGCTGGTCTGGTCTTCCAGCAGGCGCAGCTGGCGATGATCTTCATCGACCGCGCCCGACACATTGTAGGTGGCGCCGATCTGGTCCAGCGCATAATGGGCGGTGGAGCTGTCATTGGTGACGTCGGTGCCCAGCGCGTTCAGGGCGTTGACGTTGGCCGACAGGGCATCGAGCTGGCCCTGGGCGGCATTCCATTCCTGCACCAGTTCCGGGTTGCCGCGGGTGGTGCCCACCTGGAGGCGGGTGGTGATATGGGCCTTGGCTTCCTGATAGGAGCCGGCGGCGCCCGCGCCCTGGTTGCGCAGGTCGGCCAGGCGGGCCGAATTGGCGGACAGTTTCTGCTGCAGGCCGGCAACCTGGTTGCGGATGGCCTGGACGGTCTTGTTCACGGCGGTGCCGGTATCGGGGCCCCCGTCGATGGTGACCGGAGTGATGGTGGCCACGGGCGCGGCGCCGGCGGTGACGGGCTGGGCGGCAGACGCGGCACTGGGCGGGGCCCCGGCATCAGCCGCGCTGGGCGGGAAGGCGTCGGCGGAAGCCTCGCTGTCGTCGCCGAACATGCTGTCGACGCTGGAACAGGCGGCCAAGCTGAGACCGGCTGTCAGCGCAAAAGCCAGAAACAGGCCCTTTTTGAGCCCGTGCTGTGCTGAAATTCCCCTCATTATGCTCTCCGCTGCCCGGCGCCATTGTCCGGCCCCCACCGGCCGACCTTGGAGAATGGCGCCAAAACCCAACCCCGTCCGCGCCTTTCGGCAGGCGGACCTTGGCCGTCAGTCTTAACCAGAGGGGCGGGGGGCGACAAGGGAGCACAATGCCGCTTGGGGTGGAAAACTGCACGTTTCACCGGGACTTGGCCGGAATCTGGGGGGTGTGCCGCAGATGCCGCAGAGAGATGGCGGTAGTCCTTGCCTTTGGAGGGGCTCCTGAATAGGTTCGCGCCTCCAAAACGCACCCGTAGCTCAGCTGGATAGAGCACCAGACTACGAATCTGGGGGTCAGAGGTTCGAATCCTTTCGGGTGCGCCATTTTCATCGTCCGCAACGCGGACGATGAAAAGGCGCAGGCAAGCCCGCCGCGCGTCAGCGACTTGAGGCGGGCGAGCCCGGCAACCCCGCGCAAGACGCCGACTCCCGTCCTGAATCCGCCATTATCCATCCGCAGCTTGCCCTCGCTTGACAGCCATGGGGGCCGCGCATCTGCTGACGCGTCCCAACGCGACGGAGGAACATCATGTGCGATGAGTTCATTCACCCCGGCCTGGTTACCGATTCCCGGCTTTCGCGGCGCGGCTTTGCCGCCATGACGGTGGCCGCCGCCGGCGTCGCCGCCAATCCGGCGCTGGCGCAATCCAATGTCGTGGAAAAAGATGTGCAGGTGAAAACCGCAGACGGCATGTGCGATGCGGCGCTGTTTTATCCCACCGCCAAGGGCACCTATGCCGCCGTGCTGATGTGGCCCGACATCATGGGCCTGCGTCCGGCATTCCGCGACATGGGACGGCGTCTGGCGGCCCAGGGTTATGTGGTGCTGGTGCCCAATCCCTTCTATCGCTCGGCCAAGGCCCCGGTGATCGGCGACAATTTCGATTTCTCCAATCCCGAACAGCGCGCCAAGCTGATGGGCTATCGCGGCGCCATGACCAATGACGGCATCGATCACGATGCCGCCGCCTATCTGGCGTTCCTGGATGCCCAGCCGCAAACCGCCAAGAACAAGAAAGCGGGCGTGCAGGGCTATTGCATGGGCGGGGCGCTGTCGTTCCGCACCGCTGCTGTCGTGTCCAATCGTATCGGCGCCGTCGGCAGCTTCCATGGCGGCAACGGGCTGGTGACGGACAAGCCCGACAGTCCGCATCTGCTGATCGCCAAGACCAACGCTGCTTACCTGATCTGCCAGGCGCAGAATGACGATGCGCAGAATCCGAAGATGAAGGATGACCTGAAGGCCGCCTTCGCCGCCGCCGGCAAGACCGCCACGGTGGATGTGTACCAGGCCAATCACGGTTGGTGCGTGAAGGGCGGCGCGGTCTACAATGAAGCCGAAGCCGAGCGCGCCTGGTCGAATTTGACCGCGCTGTACAAGGCGAACCTGGTTTAAAGCGGCTCTGCTTTAAAGTTTCAGGGCGCGGATGCGGTGGTTTTCCGAATCGCCGATGTAGAGAGTGCCTGCATGGACGAACACGCCGTGCGGGCGTGACAGTGCGCATTTGCGGGGATCGCCGTCCGGTCCGTCGCCGCGCTGGCCGGTGCCAACGACGGTTGAAACCGTGCCGTTCCGCAGCGAGACGCGGCGGATCACATGGTTCTCGGTGTCGGAAATGTACAAGCTGCCATCCGGCGCGTAGGCGATGCCCTTGGGTCCGTTCCAGGTCGCATCCTTGGCGCGGCCGCCATCGCCGCCATACCCCTTGGCACCGGTGCCCGCGATGCGGGTCAGCGTTTGCTTGCGCCGGTCGATGGCAAAGACTTTGTTTCCCTCGCGCAGGATCAGATACATCGTGCCGTCCGGTGCGCTGTCGATGGAGCGCGGGCCATGCAGCGCAGCGGTCAGCGGCGCGATGCTGGGCGTATCGCTGACATCGCCATTGCCGGCAAAGGTGGTGATTATCCCGGTTCTGGCGTCGCGGCGGCGGATGCGGTTGTTCTGGATATCGCAGATATAAAGATTGTCGTGCCGGTCCAGCGCGATGCTGTGCGGCTGCTTGAGCAGCGCAGCTGTTGCGGGCCCGCCATCGCCGCCGAAACCGGGTTCGCCGGTGCCGGCAAAGGTTGAAACAAGGCCCGTGCGCGCCTCGATCCTGCGGATGACGTGGGCGTCCCGCTCCGCCACCAGCATGTTGCGGTGGCTGTCGAAACGCACTTCGTGCGGGGCGCTGAGCTGTGCGGCGGCCGCCTTTTCGCCATCGCCGGCATGGCCCTTGATGGTGTTGCCCGCCACCACCGACACTTTGCCGGATTTCATTTTGAGTATGCGGTTGCTGCCGAAATCGGCCCAATACAGCGCGCCGTCCGGGCCGATGCACACGCCATAGGGCTGGTCGAGCCTGGTGGTGAGCGCCGCGTCGCCATTCTGCGCCACGCCCTGCACGCCGCAGCCCACGACGGTGACGATGCGCCCACTTTTATTGTTCAAGCCGGCGGCATGCGCGCCGGTGGCGAATGCCAGTCCCGAAGCGATGGTGGCGCGGCGTGTCAGGCCCGTCTTCATGTCGCCGGCTCGCCCGTCGCCGCGATCAGCAGGCGCACGAATTCCTTCATCTTGTCGCCATCGATCCAGCGCACCACGGCCACCATGTCGTGCTGATAATCCACGAAGATGATGTTGGCGCCGTCGCCATTATACGACAGGCTGTCCTCGCGCGCCGCCGGATAACGCTGCTTGCCGGTGTTCAGATACCAGTTGCAGAAGCCGTAGCCGGGATTGGGCACGGTCGGGGTGCGCGCCATCGCCACCCACTTGTCCGACAGCACCGTCTTGCCGCCCCACTTGCCCTTGTTGAGACCCAGAAGACCAAGCCGCGCCTGGTCGCGCGCCGAGAGGAACATGCCCCCGCCCCAATGGCCGCCGCCGCTGACGACCTTGATGCGCTTGCCATCGATTTGCGTGAAGGCATTGTCATAGCCTTCCCAATGCCAGCTATCCGACATGCCGATGGGATCGGCGACATATTCCTTCAGCACTTCGGGCAGCGGGCGCTTCCACAAATGCGTCAGTGCCAGGGCCAGCGCGTTCACCCGCACATCGTTGTATTTCCAGGCCTTGCCGACCGGCGGCGGGCCCTTGGCCAGCTCGCTGTAAGGCTTGCCGGCGTCGGGGCGGTCCGCCCACCAGGGCTTGCCCCACATGGTGCCGATCCAGCCCGACTGCTGGCGCAGCATGTCGTTCCAGGTGATGGGCCGGTTGTGCGGCAGCAGGAAATCCGGCGTCGGCTTCACATAATCGATCACAGGATCGTTGATGTTCTTGATCATGCCCTTGTCGAACGCCACACCGGCGGTGGACGACAGGAAGGTCTTGGTCACTGAAAATGTCATGTCCACGTCATGGGTCTTGCCCCATTCGGCGACGATGTAACCGTGGCGGATGATGATGCCGTTGGCAGGGGCATGGGGCTTCAGCGGCCCGATGGGGGTATTGAACGGCTCGCCGGCATATTTCAGCGGCACCGAAACGCGCAGGTCGCGAATGTCAGCCACCTTGGCCAACTCGGGCGGATAAGTCAGCTCGGCGGAAATGGCGTAATCGATCGCCGCCTTCAGCTTGGCGGGGTCCAGCTTTTCCTGGGCGGGGGTGTGGGTGGCCCAAGCCTCGCCCTTGGGTGGGAAATAATCTGCCGCCAGCGCCGGCGACAGGTTCAGCAGCGCGGCGCCCAAAAGCGCATAAGTAATACGCATGATTTTTCCCGCCCTTTTTTCCAAGCTTCCGGCGATGGCGGCGCTTTGTCAATTTGCCCGGAAAGCCTTGGCGGAATAGGCTTTGGCATAACAAAAAGACCAGGGGATCTCGCATGTCATTGTCTTTCGACCGCTCCGCGGCGCTGATCGCGGAGAATGCCCAGCACATTGCCGGTGGCATCAACAGCAACTTTCGCATCGGCATGGCGGGCGGGCCGCTGGTGTTCACGCGCGGCGAGGGGCCGTATCTGTTCGACGTCGATGGCAACAAGCTGATCGATTACTATTGCGGCATGGGCGCCATGATCCTGGGTCATTCGCCCAAGGGCGTGCAGCAGGCGGTCAAGGACCAGGTCGACAAGGGCATTCTCTATGCCGGCCAGTCCGAAATCGAATTCGAAGCCGCCAGGATTCTGTGCGAGCGCATCCCCTCGGCCCAGCGCATCCGTTTCGGCTCCTCGGGTTCGGAAGTGGCGCAGGCCGCGTTCCGCCTGGCGCGCGCCGCCACGGGCAAGCGCATCATCCTGAAATTCGAGGGCCATTATCACGGCTGGTTCGACAATATCCTGTGGTCCACCGCGCCCGCCCAGAATGCGGCCGGCCCGGAAGACGCGCCGGTGCTGGTGCCCGGCAGCGTGGGCCAGGATCCGATCGATGCCGCGGGGCTGGACGTGATCGGCTGGAACGATCTGGCCAGGCTGGAAGCGCGCCTGGCCAAGGGCGATATCGCCGGCGTAATCATGGAGCCGGCCATGTGCAACCAGGGCGCCATTCAGGCGGCCCCCGGCTATCTGGAAGGCGCGAAGGCTGCCTGCGCCAGGCACGGCGCGATTTTGATTTTTGATGAAGTGATCACCGGTTTCCGTTTGGGCCGCAGCGGCGCCCAGGCGCGCTTTGGCGTGACACCGGACAT
>CANGRN010000102.1 GCA_947455695.1 Alphaproteobacteria bacterium | reverse complement strand
GCAATATTGCTGGTTGAGTTTTCAGGCGCGTCCAAAGCCGACCTGCTGCCAAAAATGCGTGAGTTGGTGGAACTGATGGGCGACCTCGGCCTGCCCGGCTCAGTGGTCGAAATGACTGAAGATGCGCCCCAGAAAAACCTCTGGGAAGTCCGCAAAGCCGGCCTCAACATCATGATGAGCCTGAAGGGTGACGGCAAACCCGTCAGCTTCATCGAGGATTGCGCCGTGCCGCTGGTGCATCTGGCGGACTACACCGCCGCGCTGACCGAAGTGTTTGAACGTCATGGCACCCATGGCACGTGGTATGCCCATGCCTCCGTCGGCACGCTGCATGTGCGCCCGATCCTGGACATGCGCCGCGGTGGCGCGCACCTGATGCGCAGCATCGCCGAAGAAGCCAGCGCCCTGGTGCGCAAGTACAAGGGTGCTTTCAGCGGCGAGCATGGCGACGGATTGTGCCGCGGCGAATGGATCGAATGGCAGTTCGGGCCCAGGATCAACGACGCCTTCCGCGCCATCAAGAACCATATGGATCCCATCGGCCTGTTCAGTCCGAACCGCATCATCGATCCGCCACGCATGGATGATGGCAATCTGTTCCGCTTTCCCCCACCAGGGAGCGACAAGCCTTACACCGTGCGCCCGTTAACGACCGCGCTGGACTGGTCGGACTGGGATGTCCAGAACGATCCGGTCACCGAAAATACCTCGGCGCCCGGCAGCGGCGGCGATGCCGCGCACGGTTTCGCCAAGGCGGCGGAGATGTGCAACAACAACGGCCATTGCCGCAAGTTTGACACTGGCACCATGTGTCCCAGCTATCGGGTCACCCGCGACGAACAGCATGTCACGCGCGGCCGCGCCAATGCCTTGCGCCTGGCGCTGTCGGGGCAGTTGGGCGAAGACGCGCTAACCAGCCAGGCCATGCACGACACGCTGGATCTGTGTGTTTCCTGCAAGGGTTGTCGTCGCGAATGTCCCACCGGCGTGGACATGGCGAAAATGAAAGTGGAGTTTCTGTCCCACTATAAAGCGCGGCACGGGTTCACCTTGAAAGACCGGCTGGTTGCGCATCTGCCCGATTATGCCGATGCCGTCAGCCGCATCGCGGGGCTTGCCAATCTGCGCGACCGCGTGCCTGGGCTGGCCTGGCTCAGCGAAAAGCTTACCGGCTTCTCCGCGCAGCGTCCTTTGCCGCGCTGGCGGGGTGATACATTCTGGGCGTCGCATGACGCATCGTTGTTCTCAAGCCGGCAAGACGCCATCGCCGCCGCGCCCAAGGCCGCGGCCCTGTTCGTCGATACGTTCAACGGCACTTTCGAATCCGAGAACGCCCATGCCGCGGCACGCATATTGAAGAAGGCCGGCTACATGCTTTACCTGGTTGCCAAGGAAGAGGGGCAGCACTGTTGCGGGCGCACCTTCCTGTCGGCGGGCATGGTGGACAAGGCCCGGGCGAAAGTGTCGGCGCTGCTGGACGATGTGCTGCCGTTGGCGCAGGCCGGTGTTGCCATTGTCGGGCTGGAGCCGTCCTGTCTGCTCACCTTGCGCGATGAAGCGCTGTCATTGGGTTTTGGCGGCAAGGCCAGGACGGTGGCCGCGCAGGCTTTGCTGCTGGAAGAATTCCTGGCGCGCGAAGCCAGGGCCGGGCGCTTTGCGCTGTCGTTCAAGTCGGCGCCCGCGCCCATCCTCCTGCACGGTCATTGCCATCAGAAAGCCTTTGGCGCGGTGCCGCCGATCCTGGAGGTGCTACGCCTGATCCCCGATGCCAGGCCGGAGCTGATTGAAACTTCCTGCTGCGGCATGGCGGGCAGCTTCGGCTATGACCATTACGAGGTGTCGATGCAGATGGCCGAACTCAGCCTGCTGCCGGCGGTGCGCAACAATCCGGACGCCATCATCGTTGCCGACGGCACCAGCTGCCGCCACCAGATCGCCCATGGCGCCCGCGCCAAGGTCCGTCATGTCGCGGTGTTGCTGGACGAGCTTTCCTAAGTCCTGCCTAGAAGGTCAGGACCAGGCGGTTGCCGCCCTCTCTGGGCTGGTAGGTCACATGAGCACAAAGCCCCATCACCACGGCAATCCCGGCCTGGCCTTCCGGACGCGTGTCCAGCGGAAGCATGTGGTTGTCCGGCGCTTTCCAACGGGTTGGGTCGAAGGGCGGCGCGTCATCCTCATACGTGATGGCAAGTCCCGGCAAGGGCGACAGGCGCAGCCGGACAGGCTTCGCACAAGGCCCGCCATAGCCGTACTTGATGGTGTTGGAGAAAAGTTCCTCGACCACAATCAGCGCGCGTGATACCAAGGCACGGTCCATCTTCCAGTTGTTGCAGGCTTGTTCAAGCGCATGCAGCGCCGCAAACAGGCCGTCCATTGTCGCGGCATATTGCAGGTCCAGGGGCTCGGGGGAATTTTCCATGCGTATCAGATCATTGGCTTTGGGCCTGGCGCTCGCGTTGGCTTTTGCAGGCGCCGCGCAAGCCGCGGACGGCAGCATCGGCCAGGTCAAGACCAGGAAGGGCGACGTCTTTGTGCTGCATGCGAACCAGACTCAAGCAGTCCCCCTCAATGTCGGCGATCACGTATCTCAGTCCGACACGGTCACGACAGGCAAGCTCGCATCCGTGGGCATCACCTTCATGGACAACAGCATGATGTCCCTGGGCCCCAACAGCAAGCTGGTGCTGAAGCAATACAGTTTCGACCCCACCACCCGGGCGGGGGTTTTCACCACCGCTTTGTCGCGCGGCACCCTGGCAGCCAAGTCCGGCCAGATCGTGCAGCAGACGCCCGAGGCCATGAAGATCGAGACGCCCACGGCACAGCTGGGTGTAAAGGGCACCGAGTTCGTCGTGCATGTGGATGGGGAAGGCTGATGTCCCGCCCTGCCGCGATCCTGTTCGCCGCGCTCGCGCTGGCCGGCTGCGCCTCAAAGGACCTGGTGGTGGTGCTGCCGGCTTCCGATGGGCATATCGGCGGCGTGGTGGTGCACCCGAACAAGGGCCAGGATGTTCTGCTGGACAGGGCCTATGCCTCCGATCACCCGGGCGACAGCCATGTGATGACGACCACTGCCGAAAGCGTGGACAAGGAATTTCATGACGCCATTGCGGCACGGCCGATCCCGCCCGCGACGTACCAGCTCAATTTCGTGTATGGCAAAAACGATTTGACCAGGGACTCGGAAGACAAGTTCCAGACTGTGTTTGACGACATCGCCAAACGCGCGGCGGCGGAAATCGTCATCACCGGGCATACCGATCCGGTGGGCAGTGACAGTGACAATGATGCGCTGTCTCTTTCGCGTGCCCAGATCATCAAGACCCGCTTTGAGACGCTGGAAAAGGCGAAAACGCCGCCGCTCGACTACAAGATCACGACGGTTGCGCGTGGCAAGCGAGATGCAAAGGTGCCCGTGGATGTCGATTGCAAGGATTCTTCGGCACCTGTCTGCGAAGCTGCCCGCAGCGTGGACATCACGGTGCAATAGGTCCCTGCCAGCGCACCGTCAGGATCGTCAGGTCGTCTGATGCTTCCGCGCCCGCCACAAAATCATGCGTCGCCCGGTGGAGCGCCTGGGTCGCCGCATGGGCGCCGCCCTTGCCCGGCAACGCCGCCAGGACCTGCCCGGCCCGCTCCCGGCCCATCACGTCACCCTGGGCCGTCATGGCTTCGGTGATGCCGTCGGTGATCACGCACAGCATGTCGCCGGGCTCCATCCGGACACTCTCTTCGGGATAATCGAAATCCTCCAGGATGCAGAGCGGCGGGCCGCCCACGCCTTCGAGAGAGTGTGGCGCCTCATGCCCGCGCAGCAAGAAGGGCGCGTCATGTCCGGCATTGCAAAAGCGCAGCTCCCCTGTCCGCAGGTCGAGGATGCCGGCAAAGAGCGTGATGAACAGCACTTCGGGATTGTCGCGGCTGATCTCCCGGTTGGCGCGGTTGATGATGGCGCCGATGTCGTGTTCCCCACGCAGGGCGCAGCTCTTGCACAGGGATTTTCCCAGCGCCATGAACAGGGCGGCAGGCATGCCCTTGCCGCTGACATCGCCCACCGCGAAGAAAAGGTGATCGGCGTCGATCTTGAAGAAGTCGAAGAAATCCCCGCCGATCTGGCGGGCCGGGACCATCAGCGCGTCCAGGTCGAAGCGCGCATCGCCGGCCACGCTGGCGGATGCGGGCAGGATGCCCATCTGGATACGGCGGGCAGCTTCCAGTTCGCCCTCGGTGCGGGCCGCGGCGATCTTCAGGCGCCGCCGCTGCCGGTCCACCTGGGCGAAGCCGCCGATCAACAGCGCCGCCAAAGTCAGTCCCAGCCCGATCGCCGGCGTCACCACATCGAACAGGATCAGGCCTGCCGCCCACAGGCCCAGCCCAGTTGCCGCCAGACACAGCAGGATCGCGGCCATCACGGGCATTTCCCAGCGCGGCCGCAGCATGGGAAGCATCAGGATCAGGAACAATCCCAGCAACAATGTCAGTGCGGGTTCAGCCCATGCCGTCCAGCCGGGCCTCTGCACGACGTCGCCGTCATGCAGATTTTCCAGCAGCTGGGCTTGAATTTCCACGCCGGGCATCAGGCCCAGCGGCGTCATGCGCTGGTCCTGCAAGCCCACGCCGGTAAGGCCCACCAGCACCATCTGGCCCTCGAAGGTGGACGCCGGCACCTTGCCGTCCAGCACATCCATCGCCGGGATGAAGCGGCTGTCGTCATGGGTTGAGAAATGCACCCAGATGCTGCCGTCGCGCTGGGTGGGAACGACGAAGTTTCCGGCGGCGACGCGTTCCACCCCGCCGCGCGAGAAAAGCATTTCGATGCCAGGCACCCGGTTGGTGATCCGAAGCATCTCCAGGCTCAAGGCCGGCGCCGGCGTGCCATTCACCAGCGAAACAAGGGGCAGGCGCCGGAAGATAGTATCGGTGCGAAAATCCGTGGCCAGCAGGCCATGACCGGCTGCGGCGCCGTCCAGTTCGGGAATGCTGCGTATCGTGGTGGTGAAGGATGGCAGCAATCCGGGCGGTATGACGGGCATGCCGTCTTGGGTGAGGGACGTCAGTCCGCGCAGGCGGAAGGGCGCAAAACTGCCGGCATCGGGCTGGTCGCCTTTGCGAAGTCCCATGACACCGATTGCCACCGGCTGGTCCTGCAGCGCTGCGGCCAGCATCGCATCATGGTGCGGCAGCTTCGCCAGCGCGGACTTCAGGGCGGGATCGAGGCCAGCGGCCTGGCGGGCCCATTGTTCCGGTGAATTGGAATCGGGCTCGGACCAGACGATATCGACTCCAAGCGCGGCGGGCCTGGCCTTGAGGATTTTGGATAGCAGCGCCGCCTGGACGTGGCGGGGCCAGGGCCATTGTCCGATCCGCGCCTGGCTGGCCTGGTCTATGGCAACCACCCGCACGCGATGGAAGACATGCCGCTGGATCACGCGCTGGTAGGTATCGAACAGGGCAAAGCGCGGCGTGTCGAATAGCTGGGGCGCCGCGATCTGAAGGACCAGAAACGGGATCAGCACCGCCCAGGCGGCCTGCCGGCCCCAGCCGGTCAGCGATAGCCGGCCAAGTCCCCTAAACGTCAAGGACCAGCCCGTCATAGGCGATCACGACGTCCAGCTTCCTGTCGCTGCGGGTAATTTCCTCGAACCGGATGGTTTCGCGGAACACCCCTTCCAGCCTGGCATCGTCATAAACGGGCTCGTGGTGGAACAGGCACAGTTTCCTGGCGCCCGCCATCTGGCACAATTCCACGCCCATCACGTTGCTGGAATGGCCCCAGTCTTCCTTCATGGAAACCGAGTCGGCCAGCGAATACATGGCGTCGAAGATCACCAGATCGGCATCCTTGAAGAAATCGGCGGCGCGCAGCATCTCGGCCTTGTCTTCCGGCTTGTGCTCGGAGTCAGTGGTATAGACCACGGTCTTGCCGTCCTTCTCGATCCGGTAGCCATAGGAATCGTTGCCGTGCATCTGCCGTGTGCCGGTGACCCTGGCGCCGGCTATGTCATAGCCCTTGTCGGTCTCCAGCTTGACGAACTCGATCTTGGCGGCCAGCGCCGTG
>CANGRN010000101.1 GCA_947455695.1 Alphaproteobacteria bacterium | reverse complement strand
GGAAGCGGGTGATGCCGGTGGGCGTGCCCTCATAGAGCGTGCCGTCCGCGCCCGCCATGATGCCTTCACCGGCTTGCGCATCCGGCACGAAGTATTTCAGCTTCCCGGTTCTGGCGCTGCCGATATAGATGCCCTTCTGGCCTTCGCTGTTGTAGTCGCTGGCATAAAGCGTGTCGGTCTTGTCGATGTAGAGGCCGCTGGGATGGTTGAAGGCACGGTATTCCGTCAGCCACTTGCCGTCCTGGTCGAAGACCTGGATGCGGCCATTGACCCGGTCGGCGACAAACAGGCGGCCCTGGGAATCGAAGGCCAGCGCATGGGGATTGCGGAACTGGCTCTTGCCCGAGCCCAGACTTCCCCAAGCCTTGATGAACTTGCCATCGGGCGTGAACTTGATGATGCGCACGATCGTGTCGGGCGGCAGGTCTGGCGCCACCGTGCCATGGCCATCGGCAACGAAGATGTCGCCATTGGGCGCAGTCACCACATCGCCCGGATCGTGGAAATGGGTGGGGCCGCCGCCGGAGACGCCCGCCGTGCCCAGCCGCATCAGGATCTTGCCGTCGGGCGACATCTTGATGACTTGCTGGCCCTTCTTCTTGTCTTTGGAGATGGCGGCGTCGGTGACCCAGACATTGCCGTCCTTGTCGACATGCAGGCCGTGCGGGGTGGCGAACAGGTTGGCGCCGATGCTGCGCACCGCCTTTCCGGTCTTCGGATCGATGATGTGCACGGCGGCGCGGCTTGAGCCGTCGCAGCTGGTGCCGGCGCAGCGGTCGATGGCCCAGATCTCACCCTTGGGCCCGATCTCGACGCCGGCGCTGGTGCCCCAGGGCGTGCCGTCCGGCAATTTGGCCCAGCTTCGCTCCGGCGCCTGATAGGGATTGGGCAATTGCGCAAATGCCGGTGCGATGGTGAGCGCCGCGAGCGCGGCGGCGAGCATGATTTTCATTGTTGTTTCTCCCCGTGACGCGGACGGTGCCAGCACGCGTATCCTTAGTAAAGTGCGCACCATTGCGGGGGCTGCGCATCGCACCGTAAGCTGGTCGCAAACAGGGGGCACGCAATGGCCGAGATGCTTGAAAAGTCCGCGGTGCGCGCCGTCGCCTGGCACGTCCTGCCGCTGCTGTTTGCCGCCTATTTCGCCGCTTACATCGACCGGGTGAATGTGGGCTTTGCCAGCCTGACCATGGACGCGGCACTGGGGCTCAATGCCGAGCAATATGGCCTGGCGGCGGGACTGTTCTTCATCGGCTATGTCGCCTGCGCCGTGCCGTCCAACCTGGTGCTGGCGAAGCTGGGCGGGCGCACTTGGCTGCCCATCCTAATGGTGGTGTGGGGGCTGGCCTCGGCCTCGACGGCCTGGGTCAAGACACCGACTGCTTTTTATATCGTGCGATTCCTGCTGGGTATCGGCGAGTCCGGCCTGCTTCCCGGCCTGCTGTATCTCATGACCCTGTGGTTTCCCGGCGCGTATCGGGCACGGATGTTGACCTTGCTGGGCCTGTCCACGCCTTTTTCGATCGTGCTGGGTTCGCTGATCTCCGGCCCCATATTGCTGATGGATGGCATTTGGGGCTTTGCCGGATGGCAATGGCTGTTCGTGCTGCAGGCTCTTCCCACCATCGTGCTGGGCTTCCTGTTCTGGTTCGCGCTGCCGGATGGTCCGGCGCAAGCGCGCTGGCTGCCGCCCGCGGAGAAAGACTGGCTGGTGGCGCAGCTGGCGCGCGAGCGTGACACCCGCGAACAGGTCCAGCGCTTCAGCGTCCGCTCGGCGCTGACCAGCCCCGTGGTGTTGCTGGCCGGCTTGGCCGGCGCCGGCATAAATGGTGCTGCCTATGGCCTGATCCTGTTCCTGCCCCAGATGATACATGCCCTGGGCGTCTCCGCCCAGATGGCGCCGCTGGTGAATGCGGTTCCCTTTGTCGTGGTGTCGATCGTGATGATGTGGTGGGCCGCCCATTCCGACCGCACGCGGGAACGCAACTGGCATGCCGCCATTCCCGCCGCCATTGCGGGACTGGCGCTGATCTCCTGCGCGGTGCTGACCGACCCGCTGGCCATCATGGTGGCGCTGACCATCGGGCTCACCGGCGTATTCGGTGATGTGTCGGTGTTCTGGGCGGTGCCGTCGGCGATGCTGAGCGGCGCCGCCGCGGCCGCCGGGCTGGCGCTGATCAACGCCCTGTCCAATGTGGGCAGCTTCTTCGGGCCGTACATGGTGGGCTGGGTGAAGAATTCCACCGGCAATTTTGCCCTGGGCATCATGCTGCTGGGTTGCGGCCCGCTGCTTTCGGCGGTGATCGCCGCGACCTTGCGTTCGGCCCGCAAGTTCGAGCCGCCTTCTGTCTCGCAGTAGCGGCGCCTACTAGCAGATGGAAAAGAGCGATCCCATGCCGGTGGAGGCGCCGCCGACCATGGTGGGCGTGGGACAGCCCGGTGCGTCGATGCTGCGCCGCTCTTCATAAGCCCCCACCAGGGTGCGGCCATCCGGTGCCAGGACCACACCCTGTCCCTTCCACTTGTCCCAAGTGCTTTGGGGCACGCAGACGGCGGGGCCAGGCAGATGGGTGCCGGGCAGATTCTCGGGCCGGCGGCACACCACATGTTCTTCGGTCGTGTTGGCGGGTTCGGCGGTTGCTTCGGCGGTGAAGCTCGGAGGCACATTCACGATGACGCCCACATCCGTATCGACATGGGCCGGCGCGATCTGGCGCGGCGCCGGCGCGATGATGACGGGCCTGACGGCGCGTGGGATTTGCGGCGCGGCGATTTTGGGCAGCGGCGGTGTAGGCATCGCGGGCAGGATCATCTGCGGCGCGGCCAGCACGGAGGCGACGCGGGCGGCGACTTCGCTCACCGGTGGCAGCATGCCCGCCGCCAGCGGCAGCATCAGCGCCAGCGCACCGCCCAGGCCCAGGAGTGCACGCTTGGCAGGATGCAAAGCCAAGACCGGGTTGCGCGCCATGATGGTGCCCAGCCGCATTTCCAGATCCGCGCCCGACACGCCGGACGCGCAGGCCAGCGGCGACTGAACATAGAAGCGGCAGATCTTGAGAATGCCTTCGGCATAGACCAGCGGACGGATGCCGCTGCCCACCACGCTTTCATCGCAGGCGCGCTCCCGCTCTTCGACCAGGCGGCTGCCGATCCACCACACCAGCGGGTGAAACCAGAACAGGCCTTCCACCAGCATGTGCATCGCCGCCAGCAGATTGTCGCGGCGGCGCAGGTGGCACAGCTCATGCGCCAGGATGGCGTCCATCTCGCCCTGCGTCAGTTGCTGGCTCAGGCCGTGCGGCAACAGGATCACCGGCCAGAAGATGCCGACCAGCCCGGGCTCCAGGAAGGAGGAAGCCGTTTTCACCGGGATCGGCGCGTTCGAGGCGATGGTGCTGGCCGCGCGCAAGGATGCGCGCAGTTCCAGCCAGCGCGACAGGCACAGCAGCATGATGGCGACGAGGCCGGCGGCCCATACGATGCCTGCGACTTCGGCGGCCGGAATATGCGCAGGGGCAGGCGCCATCAAGGGCGCGGCCCGATGCAGTGAGGCGGCGGCGGGACGGATCGCCGACAGGAGCGGGGCTGCGATATCGGGCGTGACGGCGTCCAGCAGCGTACGGCCCAACGCGACTAGGAGGGCGAAGGGCACAAGGAACTTCATGGAGGCTGCGAACCACAGGGCGAACCGCAAGGCGGCGGGCTGGCGGCGGAATAGCGGCATCAATGTGGCAATCGCGCCCGCGAACAGGGTGGATTGCCACAGATGATCCAGCAAGGCCGCGATCATCCCGGATCCTTTTCCGCCAGCGCCCGCACCAGCTTTTCGGCCTGCTGCACTTCTTCCAGACTCAGCTTGCCCGCCTCGATCAGGTGGGTCATCACCGGCTGGCTGCGGCCGCCGAACAGGGCAAGCAGGTCGTCCACCAGCCGGCGCTGCGCGGCGTTGCGCGACACAGCAGCTTCATAGATGTGGGCGTTGCCGATTTTCCTGACCCGCGCCACCGCCTTTTTTGTTTCCAGCCGGCCGATGGTGGTCTGGATGGTGGTGTAGGCGGGACGGCCCTTCTTGGGGAACTGCTCCTGGATCTCGCGCACCGACAACGGCCCGCCCGACGACCACAGCGCCTCCATGATCTGCAATTCCAGCTTGCTGAGCCGCGGCGGTGCCATGCGCGTTCCTGTAATGGTTGTGGATTTTATACCGCCGCCTGCGGAAGCGACACTTACTCGCAGACCATGCTTATGCTGTTGCCGCTGGTGGCGCCGCCGCCGCCGCCGACCTGGCGGCAATTGCGCCCGGGCCCGACATTGCTGGCCTTCAGCGTGATGTCATGCTTGCCATCCGGCGCCACGTCCATGCTGTCGCGGCGATATTGCGCCCAGACCGAATTCTTCTTGCACACTTCGGGACCGGGCAGTCTTTCGCCCGGAATGCGCTGGGGCGGACGACAGGTGATGGCACCTGGGTCGCCTTCGCCGGTGGGGAAGGCCGAATAGGCTTTGTCCTGCGCGCATGCGGGCGCGGCCAGCAGCAGAAGAGACAGGATCATCAGGCGCATCGTGACATCCTCTTGTATTTCCACGGCGGATGGTATTTCCTACTATATGTGTTGGAGGAGTTCAAGGGCGATGCGCCTGACTGCTATTCTGGGCATGGTCTCGCTCCTAGCGGCGCCCGCGGCGGCGCAAACGCCGGCCCCGGCACCCGCCATGACTCTGGAAAGCGTCACCGTCTCCGCGACCAAGGCGTCGCAAGCGGCGATCGACAGCTTCATCGGCACCCGCGCCACCGCCACCCGCGTGGCGAACAAGCTGGCGCGCTGGCGCCGCGCCATCTGCCCGGAAACGCGGGGGCTGGGTCCCACCTATGCGAAGTTTGTCACCGGCCGTATCCGCGAGATCGCCGAAACCATCGGCGCGCGCGTCGATGAAGACGAAAAGTGCACGCCCAATATCGAGATCGTCTTCACCACCGCGCCGCAGGGCCTGCTGGACAGCGTGCGTAAGGACCATCCCAGCTATCTGGGCTATTACGACAATCAATCCCAGGCGGAGAAACTGGCGACGGTCACATATCCCATCCAGTCCTGGTACACGACTGCCACCGGCGATCTGACGGGCGAGCCGCAGGTGGACGGCGGAAAGAAGCAGGGCGTCGAATTTCAGGCGACCAGCATGACCGTGACGGCGCCGGGCGGGCTGGGGATGGCGCCCAGCATGCAGACTTTCAGCATGCCCAGCGCGACCGCACGCAGCGGCACCGGCTCGCGCATCAGCGACGGGCTGAGCAGCGAGTTCTTCCATATCCTGATCGTGGCCGAGCCTGCCAAATTGTACGAGCATGACGTCGGCACCATCGCCGATTACGTGGCCATGCTGGCGCTGTCCCAGCCGGGATCGCCCGACCGTTGCGAAAGTTTGCCCAGCATCACCAACCTGCTGGCGCCCGGTTGCGCCACCATCGCGCGCACCATCACTGATGGCGACCTGGCGTACCTGCGCGGCCTTTACAAGATGTCGCCCACGGCGACCCTGCAGGGCCAGCGCAACGAGATGCGCTTTCAGATGGAAAAGACCTTGGTGACGGACAAGCCTTGATCAGGGTTTGGCCGCCGCCTGCTGGCGCGCCAGCTCTTTGCGATAGGCCGCTTCGCGATTGGCGATATAAGCCTTATAGCCCGCTGGATCGATGAAGGGATTGGCGGTGCCGTCCTTCAGCCGGGGATACTTGGCATCCATGCCGTAATAGTCGCCATGCGCGCCCAGGAACACGTCCACCGGCAGCGCCTTCAGCACTTTGAATGTCTGCTCATAGTCCTGCACGATCTGCGGATAGGTCTTGTTGCCTACCAGCACATAGCCGGGATTGACGTTGGGGCTGCCCACGATCGCCACGTCCAGCGTTTTGCCGCCGTCCTGCACTTTCAAGGTCCAGGTGGTGCATCCGCGGGTATGGCCCGGCGTCTTGTGCGCGGTCAGCACCGTGCCGCCCAGCGAAACCGTGTCGCCGTCATGCAGCACGCGGCCGACCTTGACCGGCGGGTACAGCATGTCCGGACCCGTGTCGC
>CANGRN010000100.1 GCA_947455695.1 Alphaproteobacteria bacterium | reverse complement strand
TGCAATGGTTATGAAGCTGATCATGTCCCGCCCCCAATCGGCCGGCCGTGCCGGCTGCCATGGCGGCAGTGTGCGGACGGGTGCGCGCCAAATCAATGTCCGCCGCGCATTTCGCAGGCGCAAAAGGCGGGAGCTTGCTGCCTCGGTAAGCGCATTTTTCCGGGCAATGGTGCGGCGCTGTTGGTTTTTGCGCTGCCGGACTAGCGTTTCGGTGTCAGGCCGCCCGCCTGCCACAGCGGCGCGGCCTTGGCACTGGTGACATAGCGCAGGAACGCCTGGGCCTCAGCCGTTTGCGGCGCCTTGGCGGCGACCGCGACATCGATATTCACGAACGCGCCCAGTTCTTCGGGCAATGCGCCCACCAGCTCGATTTCCCTGTGCGGCAGGATTTCACTTTCGAATTGCAGGGCGCTGTCGGCCTCGCCGTTGATCAACCCGGACGCGCCATTGCCCTTGCTGCTGATCACGCGGTGTACATCGGCGAATTCGGGCCGATGAAGCAGCCGGTCTATCATCAGCGCCCCCAGGCTGCCGCGCGCCGGATCGGGATTGGAATAGACCACGCCATTATAGTTTTTCAGCGCAGTGACCAGCTTGGGCACCGTCGTGATGTCGGGATGCGGCGCGCCGGCCTTCACCGCCAGCCCGATATTGACCCGGCCTAGCGGCGCGCGGGCGCCAACTGCACCGGATTTGGAAAGCCCGTCCATCAGGTCGGGTGTCACGAACACGATGTCGGTCGGCTTTGCCGTCGTGTCCTGCGGAATTTTCAGCAGCTCCAGAGAACGCACTGTGACGGTGACGCCGGTTTCCCTGGTAAAGGCATCGGCGATGGTCTTCAGCCCCGCATTGGCGACCACCGGCGGGGACAGGACCTGGATTTCCGCCGCTTGCGCCGTGCCCACCAGCAGGCTTGCGCAAAGACCGATCAAAGCCAGTGTTTTCATCCCATATCCCCTTGATTATATTGGATTATTTCCGCTCTGGATGCGGACGGCGCCAACCTGCACCTTATTATATCCGGCAAACGGTGCGGAACCCTCTGTTTTGATCGCATCGCCCCTGCCTATAGTTGCGGCCGGGGGTGACATCATGAACAAGCTCGTTTCTCTTTCCGCCGCGTTGCTGCTGTTTTCGTCCGGCGCCGCGTTGGCCGCCACGGATTTTTCCGGCACCTGGGAATTCTCGGTCCGCGAATTCGGTGATCACAATTTCTATCTGCCCCTCACCGATGGCCGCCTGGTGCTGGAAAAGCGCGCGAGCGGGTATGTCGCGCATAACGGTTCGCTCACCCTGAACGGTACGCCCGAAAAGGACGGCCTGAAGCTGGACTGCGAGCAGGGTGGAAAATCCTGTGGCGGCTTTGCGCTGAAATTGTCGGGCGGCCAGCTTTCGGGCAGTGGAACCCTGTCGGGCATCCCCGTCACCTTCACCGGCAAGCGCCCGGCGGCGCGGCCCGCCGCCGCCACGGTGCATGATTACGATCCCAAGGGCTTCCACAATTTCTATTCCCCGGCGATCGCGCCCGTGATGCACATTTTCCCGGGCGACAGCATCAAGACCCGTACCCTGGACAGCCGCGGCCAGGATTTCGACGGCAAGCCGCGCGCGCCGCGCGGCAATCCGCTAACCGGACCCTTCTATGTCGAAGGCGCCATGCCGGGCGACACGCTGGTGGTGCATCTGGACAAGGTACGCACCAACCGCGACAGCGCCTACCAGACCAACCTGATCGCCGCGACGGCACTGGAAAGCGGTTACCTGCGCGAACTTGCCAAACATGACGCCGGCTTCACCAGCTGGAAGATCGATGCGGCCGCCGGCACTGCCACCATTGTCAATCCGTCGGGCAAGATGGGCGCCTACACCATCAAGCTGTCGCCCATGCTGGGCTGCGTCGGCGTGGCGCCGCCGCGCGACGAGACATTGGGCAGCGGCCATCTGGGCCCGTTTGGCGGCAACATGGATTCGCCGCAGGTGCGCGAAGGCGCGACCTTGTACATGCCGGTGTTCCAGCCTGGCGCGCTGCTCTATTTCGGCGACGGCCATGCCCAGCAGGGCGAAGGCGAACTGCCGGGCCAGGGGCTGGAAACCTCGCTGGACGTTCAGCTGACGGTGAACCTGGTGCAGAGCAAGGCGCTGGCCCAGCCCCGCCTGGAAAATGCCGACTATGTGATGATCATGGGCAATGGCGTGACGGTCGATGCCGCGATGAAAAGCGCCACCACCGAGATGAGCCGCTGGCTGGCCGATGCCTATGGTCTGACCCCGCAGGACATTGCGGCCTTCCTGGGTACCGCAATGGAATATGACATCGCCGAAGTGGTGGATTCCGAGTACGGCGTGACCGCCAAGGTGCGCAAGGACGCCCTGGCCCAACTGCGCAAATAAGATCAGGAAATAAGTTCAGCGCCCCTGGTGGCGGAAGATCCGGCCCTTGGACATGTGCTGGGGCTTGAGACCGCCTTGAACGCCCTTTGACAGGAACTGCTGGTGCGGCGGCACCGGCTTGGGCGGGGCCGCCGGCTTCTTGGCCGCAGCGGGCTTGGCCGGTTCTGCAGCCGCCTTGGCTGGTGCCGCGGCCTTTGCTTTCGCCGCCGATGTCTTGGCGGCAGCGGTTTTGGCGGCCGGCTTGGCAGGTTTCTTGGCCATGATCGATCCTTTTCCTACGGCTTGGCGTTGGCGATTTGCTTGTCGCCATTCTGTACCTGGTTTTGCGGCTTGGCCGGCTGCGCGGCCGGCGGTGTCGCGGCAGGCTTCTTGGGCTTCTTCGGCTGGAAGCCGCCCTCGGGATGCTTCTTGTATTCTTGCATCCACTCCGGATAGCCGTCTTCGTCCTCGCCCGCATAATGCTGGCGATAGAGTGTGGACATGAAGAAGTCGGCGCTGGGCAGGCCGTTCATCAGGCCTTCGGTGATACCGACCCCGAACTCGGTGGTGCCCGGCGGCACCAGCTGGGGCACGCGGGTCTCGGCGCCATTGATGGTGTTGGCCTTGATCGCCAGGAAGGCCTGCATGCGCTTTTCGTCCAGCGGCAGCTTGGGCACTTCCATGGCCAGGTTTTCCGGATCGACCACATAGGCCGACGCCGCCTTGATCCGGTAGACCGACGAAATACCGTCATTCTTGCCGGTCTTGGGGTTCAGCATGCCATCGGCATTGCGGCGCAGGGCATAGTAGAGCGCGACATGATCCTCGTGCTCGCGGATGCCCTGCTGGGCGCCGTCCTGGGCGAAGGTGTTCTCGGTATAGAGTTCGCGCCAGTCACGATAGCCGCCGATCAACCCGGTGGCGGTGAGGCCATCGGCCGACATGTTGAGGCGGATCTTGCCCTTGGAGAAGTTGGCGTCGCCGGTCTGGTCATAGAACCAGGCGATGCGCGGACTGTGCAGGTGTTCGACCTGCTCGGTCTCGACCACGCCGTTCCGGATTTTCGCCTTCAGCCTGGTGTACTGGGCCGATTGCAGCATGCGGTAGGAATAGTCCACCGCGATGCCGCCGCGCGCATCCTTGACGATCTTGTCCGGCGAATAGCCGATTTCCAGCGTGGCGTTGTCGTCGTTCATCGGGTCCTTGTTGCCCGAGACACGGATCACCATCGTGTAGAGGCCATCCTGCATCTTGTCGTTGGCGCGCAGGTCCAATGTCGCATTGCCATTGCCGCGCCAGGGCGCATCACAGCCCCAGGCCCGATAGAGATTGTTGTCGATGCCCTTCTCGCCGTCGGGGCTGATGAAATCGCTCGCCTTGACCTTGCCGTCCAGGTTGAAGCCATCGCCGATGCGGCTGGTGACCTGCGGCTGGCCGGGATCTTCGGCCGCCCAGGGATTCACATAGGTTTCGATGTCCCGCTTGTAGCCGCGATAGGCGACGGCCCGCGCCCACAGCCAGAAACGCGTCAGCACCGGCGCGCGGACTTCGTCCAGCCCCGGGGGCTTGGCGATCCATTCGACTTCCTGGCGGGACCGATACTTCTGCCGCCCCACGGCGATCTTGGTCTGGGTATCGTTGGCGAAGTGGACAGACGCGCCATGCGGGCAATCCACGCCCGGTTCGATCTCCGCGCCGCGCGTGAAGTCGGGGCGGCCGCCATAGCGGAAGGCGTATTCATACTGGCCCACGACATAGCCGCGCACCCACGGCGCAGCGGAAGCGGGCATCATGCCCGCCATCAGGCCTGCGCTTGCGGCGCAAATCATAAGACGCTTGTGCAGGATCATGACGACCTCCCTTTCAGGCGGCGACCGTTCTCAGGTGACGATGACGGTGCCGACCATGCCCATGCCTTCGTGATAGACGCAGACATACTTGTACGTGCCCTTGACCGTGAAGGTATGGCTGAAGGTGCCTTCTTCCTCGACGGGGCCGGAATCAAATGGCTCCACGCCGGCGGGCAGGGCCGCATTTTCCTTCACGCCCGCCTTGGACGGATCGAAGGTAACGGTGTGGCTGATATTGTGCGGATTGGTCCACTTCACCGTGTCGCCCGCCTTGATGGTGACGCTCTCGGGAACGAACCGCATCTTGGGCGACTGGACCATGCTGACATCCACGGTCTTGGCCTGCGCCCAGGCCGGCAGGCTGGACAGGCCCAGCCCGGCAAGCATGGCGGAGAAGGTGCGGCGATGGATGGGCATGGGCACTCCTATGTCGGGGGCGAAACCTGATTGACCAACCAATCATCTACCGCTCCGGCCTCATAGGCCAGCGGGTCGGCGTCGTTCATCTGGCCCTTGTGCAGCACGATATCGGCACTGGCCTCATAATCGCTGACACTTTTGGGGTCGGTGATGGGGAAGGGGGTGCCCGAAAAGGGGCTCCAGGTCTTCCAGGCCGGGGAACCGGCCGTCTTGTAACGCCACACCGGGCGCCAATAGGCCATGCGGAAGCTGTAGCGCAGGCCGGCGGGATCGGGCTTGGTGGCGGGCACCGTATCGCCCTTGGCGTGGTTCTCGGTCAGGGTGAACCAGCTGCTCTTCTGCTCCTGGGTCAGGATGGCGGCGCGGTAGGCCAGGTAATGCTCGATGGCCTCGCGGCTGGTGAAATTGTGGCCGGTGACCACCAGGTGATAGCCGGTGGGGCCTTTCTTGGTGGCGGTAAAGACACCGGGCTTGGCCGGCGGCACCATCGGCGGGGTTTGCGGTCCCGGTTCCGTCGGCGCGGCCGGCGCCTGCGCGAGAGAAGCGATGGGCGCGGCCAGAAGAAGCCCGGCGCCGATGGTTGCGATTGCGATCCCGCGTTTCATGAAATCCCCAGTCTTTGTTTTGAAGCCATTGTTGACGTCAGAAAATGTAAAAGCCCCTGGATACCGCCCAGACGAAGGCCGATATCACCAAGGCGCCCAGCACAAAGCGCCACAGCGGCGCCCCCGTCATCTCTTCTTCGATATGCGCCTTGCCCGTGATCATGGGCGTCACCAGATTGTGGCGCTTGTGGACATAGTAGAACGCCACCGCCGCCAGGTGCAGGCCGATCACATAGAGCAGGTATTCGAACCACTGATAGTGCAGATGGGCGAGATGGCGGCCCTTCTTGAAGGTCACATACAGCGACATCGGCCCGGAATAGAGCCCGTCCACGTCCACCGCGAACAGGCCCAGCACCACCACCGTCAGCACCATGCCCAGCAGCGCCAGCACGCTGAGCGCGCCCAGCGGATTGTGGCCCGGCGTATGGGCGGTGTTGCGCCAATGCAAGGTGCGGACATAGGCGATGACCGCCCTGGGGCCGCGCACGAAATTCTTGAACTGGGCGGTGGAAGCGCCCGCAAAACCCCAATAGATGCGCATCAGCACGATCCACAGGGCCGCATAGCCGCTATAGATGTGGTAATCCAGATCGTTATGCGTGCCCGTCCACCAGCACACGGCGATCGAGATCACCAGCGCCCAGTGCATCAGGCGGGTGGGCAGGTCCCAGATGCGCGATTTTGCGGTGCTCATTCTTCGTTGTCTTTTTCGTAGTCTGGTGAGCGGTAAGGATCGTGGCATGCCTTGCAGGTTTTGCCGATGACCTGGACCTGTGCCTTGAGGCCGGCTTCGTCCTTGGCGTTTGCGACTTGTTGCAGCTTGGCGGCGTCGGCCTGGAGC
>CANGRN010000099.1 GCA_947455695.1 Alphaproteobacteria bacterium | reverse complement strand
TCGGGCGGCAGTCGTCCTTCTTCGCCTTGCTCATTCCCTTCTGGCTGGTGTTCGCGCTGGTTGGCTGGCGGAAGATGTGGGACGTGTGGCCGGCCATCGTGGTCGCAGGCGTGAGCTTTGCGGTGCCGCAGTACCTGATCTCGAACTATATCAACCCCTGGATCGTGGACATCGCAGCCGGCGGCTGCGCCATGGCGTGCCTGATCCTGTTCCTGCGCGTGTGGCAGCCCAAGGAAATCTGGACCTCCACCAAGCTGTGGGGCACCAACGACACCTCCGCTGAGGGTCGGCCCGCGCCCGTGGCCCTGGCGCAGCTGCCCACCGGCAAGGAAATCTTCAAGGCCTGGGTACCGTGGCTGATTCTGTGCGTCGTGCTGGGCATCTGGGCGACCGGCTGGTGGAAGGGCCTGGTCAATCCCCTGTTCTCGCCCACCTATCATGTGCCGGGGCTGGACAAGGTGATCCACCGCGTGCCGCCCATCGTGGCCAAGGCGACGGACGAGCCGGCGGTGTTCGCCTTTACCTTCCTGTCCTATAGCGGCACGGGCATCCTGCTGACCTCGCTGATTGCCGGTTTGCTGATGGGCTACAAGCCCATCGAACTGGTGCGCAACTACATCAAGACCATGTGGGTGGTGCGCTATTCCATCATCACCATCGCGGCGATGCTGGCGCTGGGCACCCTGACCCGCTTCTCGGGCGTGGACGGCACGCTCGGCCTGGCCTTTGCCCGCACCGGCATCCTCTATCCCTTCTTCGGCACCGTTCTGGGCTGGGTTGGCGTGGCGGCGACCGGATCGGACACTGCCGCCAACGTGCTGTTCGGCGGCCTGCAGAAGATCACCGCCCAGCAGCTGGGCCTCAACCCCGTGCTGATGGCAGCCGCCAACTCCACCGGCGGCGTGATGGGCAAGATGATCGACACCCAGTCCATCGTGGTGGCCGCGACCGCCACCGGCTGGTACGGCCATGAAGGCTCGATCCTGCGCTTTGTCTTCTGGCACTCCATCATCCTGGTCAGCCTGGTGGGCATCATGGTGATGCTGCAGGCCTATGTGCCGCTCTTCCAGATGACGGTGCCGGTCGTCCCATTGTAAGGGGTCCCGCTGTAACGGCCGCGGCAAACAGAACGCGATCAGGCCGGGCCGCAATGCCCGGCCTTTTCATTTGTGCGGGTGGGTTTTAGGCTGTGCCCAACCCTTACAAAGAAGAGCGTCATGGTGGAGAGAATTTCGGTTGCCGGCCTGTCTGTGGCGCAGCCCCTGTATGATTTCATCACCCGCAAGGCGTTGCCCGGCAGCGGTGTCGATGCGGAGAAATTCTGGTCCGGCTTTGCCGCCCTGGCGGTGAAATTGATGCCGCAGAACAAGGCGCTGCTGGCCGAGCGCGACCGGCTTCAGGCCGCTATCGATGAATGGCACAAAAAGAATCCAGCCCGGCCCATCGATGCCGCCGCCTATACCGCCTTCCTGAAAGACATCGGCTACCTGGTGCCCGAAGGCGCCGACTTCCAGATCGGCACCACCAATGTCGATCCGGAAATCGCCACCATCGCGGGACCGCAGCTTGTGGTGCCGCTGACAAATGCGCGCTTTGCCCTGAACGCGGCGAACGCGCGCTGGGGCAGCCTGTACGATGCGCTGTACGGTACCGACGCCATCCCCCAGGATGGCGAGCTGGCGGCCGGAAAGGGCTACAACCCCAAGCGCGGCGAACGCGTCATCGCCCTGGCCCGTGACGTGCTGGATGGAGCCGTCCCGCTGGCAGGCGGTTCGTGGAAAGACATCGACGCGCTGACGATTGAAAATGGATCGCTCAGGCCGGACCTGAAGAACCCGTCCCAGTTCAAGGGGTATGTCGGCGATGTCGATGCGCCGGGGATCATCCTTCTGGTGCACAACAACCTGCACATCGAAATCCATCTGGACCGCACCACGCCCATCGGCAAGACCGACAAGGCCGGCATCAGCGATGTGGTGCTGGAATCGGCCATCACCACCATCATGGACTGCGAGGACTCCATCGCCGCGGTGGATGCGCAAGACAAGGCCGACGCCTACAGCAACTGGCTGGGGCTGATGGACGGCACCTTGAGCGCCAGCTTCGAGAAGGGCGGCAAGACGCTGGAGCGACGCGCCAACCCGGACCGCACCTATACCGGCGCGGACGGCAAGACGCTCACCCTGCCCGGCCGCAGCCTGCTCTTTATCCGCAATGTCGGTCATCTGATGACCAGCGACGCCATCCTGTTGCCGGATGGCAGCGAGATCGGCGAAGGCCTGATGGATGGCGTGGTTACTTCGCTGGTGGGGCTGCATGACATCAAGGGCAAGCGCGCCAACAGCCGCAAGGGCAGCATTTATATCGTCAAGCCCAAGATGCACGGCCCGGCCGAAGTCGGCTTCACCAACACCATGTTTGACGGCATCGAGGACCTGCTGGGTCTGGAACGCCACACCATCAAGATGGGTGTGATGGACGAGGAACGCCGCACCTCGACCAACCTGAAGGAATGCATTCGCGCCGCCAAGGATCGCATCGTCTTCATCAATACCGGCTTCCTGGACCGCACCGGGGACGAGATGCACACCTCGATGTATGCCGGCCCGATGGTGCGCAAGGGCGAGATGAAGACCAGCAAGTGGCTGTCGGCCTATGAAGACCAGAATGTCGATATCGGTCTTGCCTGCGGTTTCCAGGACAAGGCGCAGATCGGCAAGGGCATGTGGGCCATGCCCGACAAGATGGCCGACATGATGAAGGCCAAGATCGGCCATCCCAACGCCGGCGCATCCTGCGCCTGGGTGCCGTCGCCCACCGCCGCCACCCTGCACGCGCTGCATTATCACCAGCTGAACGTGAAGGCGCGGCAGGACGAGTTGAAATCGCGCCCGCGCGCCAGGCTGAGCGACATCCTGACCATCCCGCTGGCCGACCGGCCCAACTGGTCGCCGGAGGAAGTGCAGCAGGAGCTGGACAACAATGCGCAGGGCATCCTGGGCTATGTGGTGCGCTGGGTGGACCAGGGCGTGGGCTGCTCCAAGGTGCCGGACATCCACAATGTGGGATTGATGGAAGACCGCGCCACGTTGCGCATTTCCAGCCAGCACATCGCCAACTGGCTGCAGCACGGCATCTGCAAGCCGGAACAGGTCACCGAAACCTTGAAGCGCATGGCCAAGGTGGTGGACCAGCAAAACGCGGGCGATCCGCTCTATCAACCCATGGCGCCCGGCTACGACGGGATCGCCTTCAAGGCCGCCAGCGACCTGGTGTTCAAGGGCAAGGAACAGCCGAGCGGCTATACCGAGCCGCTGCTGCACCAGGCGCGTCGGGATCTCAAAGGCGACTAAAGAAAAAGGCCCCTTGCGGGGCCTTTTTTAATTCGCGCGCTCGCTGATCAGTTCGACTTGTCCAGCGCCTTCAGGATGGCGTCCGTCATCGCGGTTGTGCCGACCTTGGTCATGCCGGGCTGCATGATGTCGCCGGTGCGGTAGCCATCGGCCAGAACCTTGTCCACGGCCTTTTCCAGCCGCGCCGCCTCGTCCTTCATGCCGAAGGAATAACGCAGGCACATGGCGAAGGAGAGGATGGAGGCAATCGGATTGGCCAGGCCCTGGCCGGCGATATCGGGCGCCGAACCATGGATGGGTTCATACAGCGCCGACGGCAGGCCATTGGCCTTCTTGTCGCCCAGCGAGGCGCTCGGCAGCATGCCGATGGAACCGGTCAGCTGCGCCGCTTCGTCCGACAGCACGTCGCCGAACAGGTTGTCGGTCACCAGCACGTCGAACTGCTTGGGGTTGCGCACCAGCTGCATGGCGGCGTTGTCGGCCAGGATATGGTGCAGTTCCACGTCGGAATATTCGCGCTTGTGCAGGTCGGTAACGACTTCCTTCCACAGCACGCCGGTGACCATCACGTTGGACTTTTCGGCGCTGTGCACCTTGTTGCCGCGCAGGCGGGCCATGTCGAAGGCGACGCGGCAGACCCGCTCGATTTCGCTGGTGGTATAGACGCCGGTATCCACGGCGCGCTTCTGGCCGTCGGCCAGGGTGGTGGTTTCCTTGGGTTCGCCGAAATAGACGCCGCCCATCAGTTCGCGCACGATCAGGATATCCAGGCCCGCCACGATTTCGGGCTTGAGAGTCGAAGCATCCTTTAGCGCATCGAAGCACAGCGCCGGACGCAGATTGGCGTACACGCCCATGTCCTTGCGCACGCGCAGCAGCCCGCGCTCGGCGCGCTTTTCGAACGGCAGGCCATCCCATTTGGGGCCGCCCACCGAACCCATCAGCACCGCATCGGCGGCGATGGCCTTCACGAAGGTCTCGTCCGGATCGGGACGGCCGGTGGCGTCGATCGCGGCGCCGCCCAGCAGCGCTTCCTCGGTCTTGTAGGGCAGGCCCTTCTGGCCATACCAGCCGACCACGCGCATGGTGGCGTCCAACACTTCGGGGCCGATGCCGTCACCCGGCAGCAGAAGCAGCTTGTATTCGTTCATGGGAATCTTCCTAAAGCGGCCGGCTTACAGCCAAGGCTGCTGGTTCTTTTCGTAAGCGTCGATCTTTTCGCCGGCCCGCAGGGTGAGCGCGATATCGTCCCACCCGTTCAGCAGCACCTGGCGGCGGAAGGGATCGACCTCGAACTTGATCATCCCGCCGTCGGGGCCGCGGATTTCCAGCTTTTCCAGGTCGATGGAGATCACGGCATTGGCGCCGCGTTCCGCATCGTCCATCAGCTTGTCGACCTGCTCCTGCGGCAGCTTGATCGGCAGAATGCCGTTCTTGAAGCAGTTGCCATAGAAGATGTCGGCAAAGCTGGGCGCGATGACGCAGCGGATGCCGAAATCCAGCAGCGCCCAGGGCGCGTGCTCGCGGCTGGAACCGCAGCCGAAATTCTCGCCCGCCACCAGGATCTTGGCCTTGCGATAGGCGGGCTTGTTCAGCACGAAGTCCGGCTTCTCGGAGCCGTCCTGGTTGAAGCGCATCTCGTCGAACAGGGCCTTGCCCAATCCGGTGCGCTGGATGGTCTTCAGATATTGCTTGGGGATGATCATGTCGGTGTCGACATTGATCATGTTCAGGGGGGCGGCGACGCCCTCGAGCTTTGTGAATGGTTCCATGGCGGCGGGACCATAGCCAATTTCGCGGAAAAGTGAACACCCCGCTTCGGAATTAAAAAACCCGGCAAAAGCCGGGTTTTTCGCGTCCATTCCGGCTCCGGTCACATCACCGGGCCGATAGTGTCCGGCGCCAGCTTGCGGCCGGCATCGATCTGGGTGAACAGGACTGCGCCCACCACCGAAAGCCCCGCCACGACATAGAAAGCTTCGTTCCAGCCGTAATATTTGACGATGAAGCCCGTGGCCGTCGCGACCAGGGCCCCGCCGATATTGCCGAAGGTGTTCATCACCGCCGAACAGGAACCGGCAAAGCTGCCGCCAATGTCCAGCGTCACCGCCCAGGCATTGCCCACCACCAGTTCCAGCCCGAATACGCCGATGCCGAACATGGCGGCGGTCATGTAGGGATCGCGGGTCCAGCAGCCCAGCGGAATGAAGATCGCGCCGATGATGAAACCGGTGATCGCCACGCTCTGGCGGGCGAACTTGATGCGCCCGGTGCGGTGAATGATCATGTCGGAGAACAATCCGCCGCAAACATCGCCCACCACAGCCGCGGCCAGGGTCAGGCTGGCGAAGAAGCCCATCTCGGCCAGGCTATAGCCGCGATCGGCGCTGAGATACTTGGGATACCAGGCCAGGAACATGTTGATGCCGTAGCCGTAGCAGAAATACATGGTGGCCAGGATCCACATCTGGCGGCTTCGCAGGATCAGCTTCCACGGGATCGGCTGGCGCTTCTTGGCGGCCGCGCCCAGCGCGCCCACGATCTTGTGGCGCTCGCCCGCATTGACCCCGGCATGCTCGCTGGGAACGTCGCGATAGTACCAGAACCAGACACCTGCCCAGACGATGCCCACCAGGGCGAACAGGAAGAAGGGCATGTGCCAGCTGTACATGCCGATCAATGTCGCCACCAGCACGGGGGTCATCGCACCGGCCAGGCGCGAGCCGGCATGGGTGGTGCCCT
>CANGRN010000098.1 GCA_947455695.1 Alphaproteobacteria bacterium | reverse complement strand
ATGGCCTGCCTTACCGCCTTGCGCGCTTCGCCCCCGAAGACTTCGTAGTTTTTTTAATTGCTCGCTGGACGCTCGCGGGGGCCTTCGGCTTTTCGTCCGGCAATTCCTTCGTCTTGTCCTTGAAGCGGCACAGGTCGCGCACCACGCAGGTGGGGCACAAAGGCTTGCGCGCCACGCAAGTGTAGCGCCCGTGCAGGATCAGCCAGTGATGGGCAAGGCTCTTGTAATGGGCCGGCACGATCTTCTCGAGCGCGAACTCCACCGCCAGCACGTCCTTGCCCGGCGCCAGGCCCGTGCGATTGGAAACGCGGAAGATGTGTGTGTCCACCGCGATGGTCGGTTCACCGAATGCCACATTCAGCACCACGTTGGCGGTCTTGCGGCCAACGCCAGGCAATTCTTCCAGCGCTTCGCGGTTCTTCGGCACCTCGCCGCCATGCTTCTCGACCAGGATTTTCGCCGCGGCGATTACGTTTTTGGCCTTGCCGCGATACAGGCCGATGGTCTTGATGTGTTCGATCAGCCCGGCCTCGCCCAGCGCCAGCATCGCTTCAGGCGTTTTGACCTTCTTGAACAAGACCTCCGTCGCCTTGTTCACGCCCTTGTCGGTGGCTTGCGCCGACAGCGCCACCGCCACGACCAGGGTGTAGGGATTGACGTAGTTGAGTTCGGTCCTGGGCTCGGGGTCCAGCTTCTTCAGCCGCGAAAAGAACGCTTCAGCTTCTGCAGCGCTGAATTTCTTCACAGGCCAAGAACATCCGTCATGGAATACAGGCCGGGCTTCTTGCCATGGCCCCAGCGCGCCGCCGTCAACGCGCCGTGCGCGAAAATGGAACGGTCTTCCGCCGAATGGGACAGGGTGATGCGCTCGCCCGTGCCGGCGAAGATCACCGAATGTTCGCCCACGACAGAGCCGCCGCGCAACGTGGCAAAGCCGATATCGCCGTCCTTGCGCGCGCCGGTATGGCCGTCGCGCGACTTGACCCAGTTCTTTTCCAGCGCGATGCCGCGGCCCTTGGCAGCGGCATTGCCCAGCAGCAGCGCGGTGCCGGACGGCGCGTCCACCTTGTTGCGATGGTGCATTTCCAGCACCTCGATGTCGTAATCGCTCAGCGACCGGGCGGCACGTTCCACCAGCGCGGCCAGCAGGTTCACGCCCAGGCTCATATTGCCGGACTTCACGATCACGGCATGACGGGCGGCGGCCTGGACGCGCGCTTCGGCCTTGGCGTCAAAGCCGGTGGTGCCGATGACATGGACGATGCGCGCCTGGGCGGCGAGATCCGCCAGCATGGTCGACACCATCGGCGTGGTGAAATCCACCACGGCTTGCGCATGCGCCAGCAGCGGCAGGGGATCGGCGGTCAGCTTGATGCCGTTGGGCTGCATGCCGGCCAGGGTGCCGCTGTCCAGCCCCAGGTTGGGATGGCCTTCCATTTCCAGCGCACCGCACAGGGTCATGCCGTTGCCCTGCGCGATCTCGCGAATGAGCGTGCGTCCCATGCGGCCGGACGCGCCGGTCACGACGATCTTGAGTTCAGACATGACGTCCCCTCTTGGACCCCAATTCAGACTTGAGTATCGACGTTTCCGGTCTGGGCGGGCATTTCTTTTTTTGCAACCGTGACCATGGCCGGGCGCAGGAGGCGCTCGCCGATCATGAAGCCGGTCTGCACCACATCCACGATGCTGCCGCCGGGCTTGCCGGCCGCGGGCACTTCGGCAATGGCCTGGTGCAGGTTGGGATCGAACTTGCCATCGCTGGTATCGATCTGCTTGACGCCATACCGCTCCAGCGCCTGGACCAGCTGGCGGTCGGTGGCTTCCACGCCGTCCAGCACCGCCTGAACCTGCGGATCTGCGGCGCTGCGCACCTCGGCGGGCACGGCCGCCAATGCGCGGGCGAAATTGTCGGCAATGGCCACCATGTCACGCGCGAACTTGGTCACGGCATACTGGCTGGCGTCGGCCTTTTCCTTGTCGGCGCGGCGGCGGATATTCTCCACCTCGGCCAGGGCGCGCAGCCGCTGGTCCTTGAGGGAGTCCACCTCGGCCTTCAACGCCTCCAGCACCGCGAATTCGGCGGCATGGGGGTTTTCGGAATCGGGCAGTTGCATGGGTTCGTCAGTCATCACAGTCTTCCTTGAAGGCGCGTTCTTAAGACTTAAGCGAGCAGTCGTCCAATGACTTTGGCGGTATGGTCCACCATGGGGATGATGCGGCCGTAATTCAGCCTGGTTGGTCCCAAAACCCCGATAACGCCCACGATCTTGCCCTGGGCATTGGCATAGGGGGCGGCCACGATGGAAGACCCGGACAGCGAGAACAGCCGGTTCTCCGAGCCGATGAAGATGCGGACCCCCGCGCCGTCCTTGGCCAGTTCCAGAAGCTGGATCAGGTCGGCCTTGCGCTCGATATCCTCGAACAGGGTGCGGATGCGCTCCAGGTCGGCCTGGCCCTCCAGTTTCTCGTCCAGCAGGTTCGCCGCGCCGCGCACGATCAGCACCTTTTCAGGTCCGGCCAGGGTGGCGAGCCCTGCGGCCACCACCTTGGCGGTCAGCGTGTCCAGCTCGCGCTTTTCGCCGTCCAGCTCGGCCAAGATCTCGTCGCGGGCAAGATCGATGGTGCGGCCGCGCAGCCGCGCGCCCAGGTAATTGCTGGCTTCCTGCATGGCCGAAGGCGGCAGTCCGGCGGGCGTGTCGATGACGCGGTTCTCCACCTGGCCGTCTTCGCTCACCATGATGACCATCGCCTTGCCGGGCGCGACGGCGACGAATTCCACATGCTTGAGCGGGCTGTCCTGCTTGGCGGTAATCATCAGCCCGGCGCAGCGCGACAGGCCCGCGAGGCTCTGGGTGGCCTGGGTCAGCATGTCCTCTATGCGCTGGCCGCTGCCTGACACGCGCGCCTCGATGGCGACGCGCTCGTCCGGCGCCAGCTCGCCGATTTCCAGCAGCCCGTCCACGAACAGGCGCAGGCCTTTTTCCGTGGGCACGCGGCCCGCGCTGGTATGCGGGGCATAGAGCAGGCCCATGGATTCCAGGTCCGCCATCACGTTGCGGATCGAGGCCGGGGACAGCGCCAAAGGCAGGCGCTGGGACAGGGTGCGCGAGCCCACCGGCTCGCCCGAGGCCAGAAAAGCCTCCACCAGATGGCGAAAAACCTCCCGGGGCCGGTCGGTAAAGCCTTGCGGTATCAGGAAGGGGGATCGGGTTTCGAGGCTCAAGCTATTGAAAGTCCTGATAATTCTGTGATCGGTTGCGCAGCGGGGACGGCTGCCTGTAGGTAACGCCTCAACTTAGCAGACCCATATATGAGGCTCCATGCGCCCTTCCAACCGCGCCCACGACCAGATGCGCGCCGTTTCGCTCACCCCCGGCTTTTCCCGTCATGCCGAGGGCTCCTGCCTGGTCAAGTTCGGCGACACCCATGTGCTGGTCACCGCCAGCCTTGAGGAAAAGGCACCGCCATTTCTGAAGGGCTCGGGCAAGGGCTGGGTGACGGCCGAATACGGCATGCTGCCGCGCTCCACCCATGACCGCATGCGCCGCGACGCGGCCGCCGGCAAGCAGTCGGGCCGCACCCAGGAAATCCAGCGGCTGGTCGGCCGGTCGCTCCGCGCGGTGTGCGACCTGTCGGCGCTGGGCGAACGCCAGATCACGCTCGACTGCGACGTGCTGCAGGCCGATGGCGGCACCCGCACCGCCGCCATCACCGGCGGCTTTGTCGCGCTCAGCCAGTGTGTCGCCTTCATGAAAAAGATCGGCATGGTGTCGGCCCCGGTGATCAAGGATCACGTGGCGGCGATTTCGTGCGGCATCGTCAAGGGCGAGCCGGTGCTGGACCTGGACTATGACGAAGACTCCACCGCCGAGACCGACGCCAATTTCGTGCTGACCGGCGCGGGCGGCCTGGTGGAAATCCAGGGCACCGCCGAAGGCGCGCCCTTCACAGAAGAACAACTGGTGGCGCTGCTGAAGCTGGCGCGCAAGGGCATCGGCGAACTGGTGCTGCTGCAGAAGGACGTTCTGGCGTGAGACTGCCGCGCGGCAGCCATCTGGTCGTCGCCTCGCACAACCAGGGCAAGGTGCGCGAGATCAAGGCGCTGCTGGGTCCGCACGGCATTATCGCCGAAAGTGCCGGATCGCTGGGCCTGGCCGAACCGGAAGAGACCGGGCTGACATTTGCGGCGAATGCGGAAATCAAGGCGCATGCCTCCGCCAAGGGTAGCGGCCATGCCGCGCTGGCCGATGATTCTGGATTGTGCGTGGACGCGCTGGATGGCGCGCCCGGCATCTATTCGGCGCGCTGGGCCGGCCCCACGAAAGACTTCCGCATCGCCATGACCCGCATCCATGACGAGCTGCGCCACAAGGGTTTGACGACCAGCGCCGCCAAATTCGTCTGTGCCTTGTGCGTGGCGCTGCCGTCGGGCGAATTCCAGACCTTCGAAGGCGAAGTGCATGGCCACCTGACATTCCCGCCGCGCGGCGATCACGGCTTTGGCTATGACCCCATCTTCATCGCCGACGGCATGGAAGAAACGTTCGCGGAAATCGATCCGGCGAAGAAGCACGCCATGAGCCATCGCGCCAAGGCGTTCGAGAAGCTGCTGCACTCCGGCATCTTCACGGAGAGTCTGTGAGCTTCGGCGTTTACGTCCACTGGCCCTTCTGCGCCGCCAAGTGTCCTTATTGCGATTTCAATTCCCATGTCCGCACGGCCATTGATGAAGACGGCTGGGTGGACGGCATCCTGTCCGAACTCGATTGGGTGGCGCAGAACCAGTTTGAACGGCCGGCGGTCGAGACCATTTTCTTCGGTGGCGGCACGCCATCCCTGATGTCGGGCCAATCGGTTGGGCGCGTGCTGCAGAAAATCGCGGCGCTGTGGCCGATGGCCAATGATCCGGAAATCACCCTGGAAGCCAATCCTGCCAGCGCCGACGCGGCGCGCTTTGCCGATTACCGCGCCGCGGGCGTCAATCGCGTGTCGCTGGGAGTGCAGGCGCTGAATAATGCCGACCTGAAGAAACTGGGCCGCCTGCATGACGTGGCCGAAGCCAGGGCGGCGCTGAAACTGGCGATGGCCAATTTCAGCCGGGTTTCACTGGATTTGATTTATGCCCGCCCGGACCAGACCGACACGGCCTGGCGCGAAGAACTGAAACAGGCGCTGTCCTTCGGCACTGATCACCTGTCGCTCTACCAGCTGACCATCGAGCCGGAAACGCCGTACGCCCTGCTGCACAGGAACGGACAGTTGCAAATTCCCGATGAAGACATCGCCGCCGGGTTATACGAAACCACTCAGGAATTGACGCAAGCCGCTGGCCTTCCGGCTTACGAAATCTCCAACCATGCCCGCCCCGGACAGGAAAGCCGCCACAACCTGATCTATTGGCGCTATGGCGATTATGCCGGCGTGGGACCGGGCGCGCATGGCCGCGTCAATCTGGGTGGAAACCGCACCGCCACCGCCGCGATCAAGCTGCCGGAACGCTGGCGCGACACGGTGGCGAAAAACGGCCAGGGCTTTGCCGAACAGGTCGCGATTTCAAACGAAGAAGCGGCGCGCGAACATCTGCTGATGAATCTGCGGCTGGCCGAAGGGCTGGATCTTGCTGCTTACGAACACCGCTGGGGTACACGCCCCGATGCGGCAAAAATCGCCGCGTTGACGCAACAAGGCTTCCTGGCCCAAGAGGGCGATGTGCTGACGGCAATGCCAAGCGGACGCTTGCTGCTCAATCGTGTGATCGAAGAACTGCTACTTGTTTAACGGTCGCTCCCGCTCTCGCGGTCGCTCCTAGCTATTCTTATGCTGGAAGGTCGTCGGCGCGGGGCTGACCACCACCGGGCCGCTCGGCGTCATTTCCAGCACCGCCAACCCGCGCTCCGAGGTGCCGTCATTGTTGAAGCGGAAGATTCCATTCACCCCGGCAAAGCCGTTGGGGTCCGCCAGCGCCGCCGCCGTGAAGCGGTGATAGGCCGGGCCTTGCGACAGCAGCGCCACCAGCGACACCGCATCATAGGCCAGGCTGGCGATCTGCGACGGGGCCGTGCCGAAGGCGGCGCGATACTTGTCCACGAATGCGGCATCGGCATTGGGGGTGGGCGCGGCATACCAGCTGCCCTGCAGGCTGGATTCGCGTGCGATGGCCTTGTCATCGTCCCACAGGCCGGTGCCCAGCAGCTTGACCT
>CANGRN010000097.1 GCA_947455695.1 Alphaproteobacteria bacterium | reverse complement strand
TGCGCCACGATCTTGTTGGCGCTGAGCGAGATGTAATAGCCGCCCGAAGCGGCGACGCCGCCCATGGAAACCACCACCGGCTTGCCCGCCTTCTGCGCCACCTTCACTGCATGCAGGATCTGGTCGCTGGCGGTGACCGAGCCGCCGGGGGAATCCACCCGCAGCACGATCGCCCTGATGTTCTTGTCGCGCGCCGCCTGGCCGATGGCCGCCGACAGGTCGTCGCTGGCGATGCCGGACGACGCATTGAGCAAAGAGTTCTTCGCCGTGCCGTCGCGGATTTCGCCCGCCGCCTCGACGATGGCGATGTTGGCGGCGCCGAAGCGATCGGCAGCTTCCTTCACATAATCGGTGAACTTGACCGACTTGGCGCCGCTGCCTGCCCGGGCATTGGCGGCGGCGCGCGCCTCGTCGTCATAGCCGATGCGGTCCACCAGCCGGCGCGACCGCGCATCTTCTGAAAATTGCGGGCTGGCTTCGAAGGCCGCGATCACTTCGGCCGGTGTGATGTGGCGGTTGGCGGCCATCTGCCGGACCGCGCCGTCATAGACCGAGTTCATCAGCGCGGTGAGCTGCTCGCGGTCGGCCGGCGACATCTGCTTTTCCATCATCATGTCGGCGGCGCTCTTGTATTCGGCGCGCTTGGCGATCTGGGGCACGGCCTGGATCTTGTCCAGGGTGCCGCGCAGGAACAGTTCCCCGCCGCCGGCGCCCGATACCGAGAAGGGCGCCTTGGGCATCACCCAGATTTCATTGGCGGCGCTGGCGGCCAGGTAATCGCCCAGCCCCGCGCCGAAGAAGGCGGACGCCTGGGCGATGACGAACTTGTTCTTCGCCTTGAAGCGGTCGATGGCGGCGGCGATCTCCTGCGCCTCGGCGGTGGAAAGCGCGCCATTGCCCAGCTTGATCACCATGCCCTTCACCCGGCTGTCGCGGCCCGCCGCGTCCAGGCCCAGCACCACGTCCATCACGGTTGCACGACGGGGCGTGAAGATGTTGCCAGGAGCAGCGGCGCTGTCATCGATCGGATCGCGCAGGTCCAGCGACAGCACCATGTTGCCCGGCATCCCGTCGCCCCGTGCCAGCGCCACCACCAGCAGGACCGCGACGAGCAGAATCACCAGCACGACGGCCTTGGCGAACATGTTCACCACGGACATCAGGAGGTCGCGCAGCCAGGTGAGAAAACGGATCATGAAAATTCCTTGGGGCACAAAGAGGGATAGCTGCGCAATCTAACGAAAAAGCCCGGCTCCCAACAGGGGCCGGGCTTTCACGCATTTGTGACGATCACTCAGTGCTTGAGCGCGTCGCGCACGGCATCCTTGGCGCCGCCAATCGCATTCTGCACCTTGCCGGCGGCCTTGTCGGCAGCGCCTTCGGCCTGCAGCTTGGCGTCGCCGGTAACCTTGCCGGCCGCCTGCTTGATGGCGCCCTTGGCCTGGTTGGCCGCGCCGGCGATACGATCCTTGTCCATAATTTGCTCCTGAATTGGGGTTTTGCGCGGGGAACACGCTGGTAGGATAACGGGGCGGACCGCACGGAGTTCCCGTAACCTTCGCGGCGATCCGGCGAATGCCTATTTGCGTAGAAACAGCATGGAGATGGTGATGCAGCGACGGATGTTCATGACGGCCCTGATGGGCGGCGCGGCCATGGCCGCATTTCCCGCTTATGCCTATGAAGTGACCAAAAGCGATGCGGAGTGGAAGAAGCAGCTGTCCCCCGCCGCCTATGATGTCCTGCGCCATGAAGGCACCGAGCCGCCCTTCACCTCGCCGCTGAACAATGAGCATCGCAAGGGCGTGTTCGCCTGCGCCGGCTGCGCCCTGGACCTGTATTCCTCGGACACCAAGTTCGACAGCGGCACCGGCTGGCCCAGCTTCTGGAAGCCATTGGACAAGGCAGTCGAGACCAAGACCGACAACAGCCTGGGCATGAGCCGCACCGCGGTGAACTGCCGCCGCTGCGGTGGGCATCTGGGCCATGTGTTCGACGACGGGCCGCGGCCGACCGGGCTGCGTTACTGCATGAACGGCGTTGCGATGACGTTCAAGCCAAAGTCCTAAAACAAAAAGGCCGGTCGCGAGACCGGCCTTTTCCAATTCCGAGATACAAATTTACGGCGTGGGCGCTGCGGGTGCCGCGGCGTCCGGCTGGCTGACCGGCTTGGCCTTGGCCTTCGCCTTGGCCACCATGTCGTCATGGGCCGCTGAAAAGCCCTTCAGCGAGAAGGCCAGCGGATAAGTCTTGCCGTTGTCGGCCGCGATGATGACCTTGGCGCCACCGCTGGAACTGGCCAGCGACTCGATCATGCCATTGTCCACCGCCAGCTCGACATAGCAGCCGTTGCGGTCGCAGCGGCGATACTTGAGCGTGGGCGAGGTGTAGGTGTCGGTCTGGATCTTCAGGCCCTTGGTGATGGAGATTTCCAGCGGCACGGTGACCTGCAGGGCATGGCGATTGAGGCTGGGGTAAAAGGCGATGGACAGGGCCACAACCCGCTGACGGGTGCGCTGGTCGTCCAGTTCCTGAAGCATGTCGCAAGGGCTGGGGCTGGCGATCGGGAAGCAGCGCACCAGCCAGTCATCCACCCGATTGAGTTCGGGCTTGGCGGCGGCCGCGTCCTGGGCCTGGGCGACGCCACAGGCAAGCATCAGGCCGGCAACGGCGCCCATCAGGATATGCTTCTTCATCATGACCTCAATCAGGGATTGGCGGCGGGCGCAGGCGTGGCCGGCGTCTTGGCCTTGGCGCGGGCCTGGCTCACCATGTCGTCATGAGCGGCGGCAAAGCCCTTGAGTGAGAAGTTCAGGTTGTAGACCTTGCCGTTGTCGGCCGCGATGGCGATCTTGCCAGCGTCACCGCTGGAAGCAGCCAGCGACTCGATCACGCCATTCTCCACCGCCATCTCGACATAGCAGCCGTTGCGGTCGCAGCGGCGATACTTGAGCGTGGGCGACGTGTAAGTGGAGGTCTGCAGCTTCAGGCCCTTGGGGATCGACACTTCCAGCGGAACCGCGATCACCAGGGCATGGCGATTGAGGGACGGATAGAAGGCGAACGACAGCGAGACCACGCGCTGACCGGTGCGCTGATTGTCCAGTTCCTGGAACATGTCGCAGGGGCTGGGGCTGGCGACCGGGAAGCAGCGCACGGCCCAGTCCTGGATCGTCTTCACGTCAGGCTTGTTGGACGCCGGCGCGGCAGGCGCGGCGGCGGGCGCCTGCGCCAGCGCGGCGCAGGTCATCAGGCCCATGAAGGCGCCCGCAAGGACGGTCTTCATCATGAGAAGAGCCTCCAGAACCAGGTCTTGCGGCGGGCATCGTCGGACTTCCAGGCGCTGTAGGACTTCGAATAGCCCTTGAACGACAGCGGATAGGTCACCGGCTTGCCGTCCAGGCCGGCGAACATCACAGCCACGTCATCGGCGCTCTTCAGGCTGGAAGCCAGGGCGTCGTCGAACGGGGTCTGGGCGATGCAGCCCACGGTGTTGCAGGTGCGGTACTGAATGACCTTCACCGGATCCTTGCCGATGCGCAGGCCCATGCCGGCTTCCAGCGCCACGCCATAGGGCAGGATGAAGCCCATGATCCTCTTGCCCTCCTTGTCGGTGGTGATGGTGGCGCGGGCGATCGGGGTCGGCTGGGGCTGGGTGCGATCCATGATGTCGGTGCTGAGCTCGCAGGCGCCTTCCTTGGCGGCGGCCTCCGGACACGCGACACGCCAGTCGTCATAAACGGAAACCTGGGCGGAATGGGTGTTGTAGGTGGACACACCGCGCACCATCCAGCCCAGCAAAAGGCCGACCAGCAGCGCAACACCGCCCACAATCAGACGTTCAGTTTTCATGGTTTGGTTTTCGCTTTAATTTCTTCGGTTTTGCCCGCAAAATCCGCCGGTTGGCGGCCTGTGAGCCCAAGCCGGGGGACGAACTACCAGATCAGAACGGCAAAGGAAACGCCCCATCCCGGGCCAGACGCGGATTTGGTGAATGTGACGGGGCTTTAATGCCTACTTCTGGGCCACCAGGACCGGCTTTTCCCGGTAATAATCGGGCCAGACGCGCTTGAGGGCGGCGATCTTGGGCAGGTCGTTGATCCGGATATAGGCCGCGTTCGGGTTCTCGAACAGATAGTCCTGGTGATAGTCCTCGGCCGGATAAAAGGCCTTCAAGGGCTCGATCTTCGTGGCGATGGGGGCGGCGAAAATATGGGCGTCGTCCAGCTGGGCGATATAGGCGCGGGCGGTGGCTTCCTGCTCCGGCGTGGCGGCGAAAATCTCGGAGCGGTACTGGGTGCCCTCGTCCGGACCCTGGCGGTTCACTTCGGTCGGATCATGCGCCACCGAGAAATAGATTCGCAGCAACTGGCCGAAGGTGATCTTGCGGGGATCAAAGGTGATTTGGATCGATTCGGCGTGGCCGGTGGTGCCGGTGGAAACCTGGTCATAGTTCGCGGTCTGCTTGCCGCCGCCGGAATAGCCCGACACGACCTTGATGACGCCGTTGACGTGGGCGAACACGCCCTGCTGGCCCCAGAAGCAGCCCCCGGCCAGCACCGCAACTTCCGTCGAACCGGTATTGGCAGGATCGGAAACCGCAGCGGGAATTTCCTTGTTCAGATCGCCCGCATAGGTGCGCGACACCAGCTGCGGGGCGAAGACAACCGCAGCGGCGGCGGCCATGACCAGATAGAGGGGCTTGATCGACATGGGCTTGGTCCTGAAGCTTCTACGCCAAAAACCTTTACGCAAGTCAGTTCGCGTGGATCACCGGGCGGTTACACAAATTTCGCACCCGCCGCCGCGATGGCATCATACACCAGATCGAGTTCTGCCGCCGCAATGCCGTAGGGCGGCATGACGTAAATGGTGTTGCCCAGCGGGCGCAGCAATATTCCCCGGTCGAGGAAAAACGCGGTGAGCTTTGGCCCGATGCCCGCCAGGTAACCCGGATCGGCCACCGTCAGCTCCAGGGCGGCGATGGTGCCCTGCCGCCGGACATTGCTGAAGCGGGAATCGCGGCGGAACTTTTCCAGCCGCTCTTCCTGCATCGCGCCCAAGGCGGTGATGCGTTCCATGACCGGTTCATCGCGCCAGATTTCCAGATTGGCACGGGCGGCAGCGCAGGCGATGGGATTGGCGGTGAAGGAACTGGAGTGGAAAAATGTCCGGCTGCGGTCTTGCGAATAATGCGCTTCGAAAATCTCCGGCGTGCACAAGCTCGCCGCCAGCGGCAGGCTGCCGCCAGTGAGCCCCTTGGCCAGGCACAGAATGTCGGGCGAGACCCCGGCCTGCTTGCAGGCAAACAGGGTGCCGGTGCGGCCAAAGCCGGTCATCACTTCATCGGCGATGAACAGCGTGCCGTTGCGGCGGCAGATGATGGCCAGCGCCCTGAGCACTTCGGGCGGATACATCAGCATGCCGCCTGCGCCCAGGACCAGCGGCTCCACGATCAGGGCGGCAGCGTCCCTGGCCGCCACCTTCAGCATGTCGAGGGTTTCCTGTTCCCGGCCGGGGTGCGGAAACGGCAACCGCACCACGTCGAACAACAGCGGCGCATAGGGCGTGGTGAACACGCCGCGCGCGCCAGCCGACATCGTGCCCACCGTATCGCCGTGATAGGCGTGTTCCAGTGCGATGATCTTGGTGCGCGGATTGTTTTGATTCTTCCAGAAGCCCAGCGCCATCTTCAGCGCCACTTCCACCGAGGTGGAGCCGCTGTCGGAATAGAAGACATGGGACAGTCCGCGCGGCGCGATCTCGATCAGGCCGCGCGCCACATCTTCCGCCGGCTGGTGGGTGAGATTGGCGAAGATCGCTTGGTCCAACTGATCGGCTTGCGCCTTGATCGCCGCCACGATCTTCGGATGGCAATGGCCGTGCGTAATCACCCACCAGGACGAGATGGCGTCCAGCAGCCTGCCCCCTGTTTGATTTTTCAGGTCGGTTTCCAGCCACACGCCCTCGCCGCGCGACACGGTCGGGAATTCCGGGGTCAGCGCATGCTGGGTGAAGGGGTGCCAGACGGGGGATCTCACGCGAAATCCTTGGCGTCGAACGTCTTGACGAACACACCCGCCAGCCGTCCCGCCGTCAAAGGCTCGATCACCGGCAGGCGGCCCAGCCGCTTCACCTGGCCCATTTCGCAGATGACCTTTTCGCTTTCGTCATTGGCCTCGCCGATAAAAGCCACGCCATGCAACGGGATGCCGCGCCGCCGGATCGCT
>CANGRN010000096.1 GCA_947455695.1 Alphaproteobacteria bacterium | reverse complement strand
TATTTCTCCATCGAGACGTCGTAGCGCCGCGTCTCGTGCTTTTCGGTGTTGAAGTATTTGACCGTCTCGAAATTCAGCAGGCTGTCCACCGCCTTGGTGTTGGCGTCGGGGTCGGACTGATTCATCTCGCGGCGGAAGGCGATGCGCCAGCGGGTGACGCCAACCGTGAACCAGCTATAGGCCGCCACCATGGCGATGGCGGTCAGCGCCACCCAGAGATTGAAGGTCCACAGCAGGAGGCCGGCATAGATCAGCACCTGGAAGATGATCGGGAACACCGAGAACACGGCAACGGACAGGATATTGTCGATGCCGCGTGTGCCGCGCTCGATGACGCGCGACAGCCCGCCGGTCTTGCGCTCCAGGTGGAAGCGCATGGACAGGGTATGGACATGGGCGAAGGTCTCCACCGCCACTTCGCGCATGGCGTGATACTGAACCTTGGCGAAGATGCCGTCGCGCAGCTGGGCAAAGGCCTGCATCATCACGCGCGACATTGCATAAGCGGCCACCAGCGCGATCACCACCCACAGCACCGCGGCCTGGGGCGTGGTGCCAAAGGCATCGACCGCCGCGCCCAGAAACTGCTGCGACACGGTGGTGGCGATGATGCCCGCCATCAGGAAGACGATGCTCCACACCACCCGCCAGCGCAGGTCGGGCCGGCCCACCGGCCACAGATATGGCATCAGCCGCCACAGGGGCTTGAAGGAGGGTGCGCTGCTGCCGTCTTCGACCGGATGAGCCATCTAGCGGCCCATATCCCCGCCGCCGAAGGTGATAAACCCGGCGATCATGGCCAGCAGGGCCACGGCCCCAACAATCAGCAACCAGCGCGGCAAAATATTCTCCGTGGCAAGGGGCAGGAAACCCGTCTAGGAAGGCAGAGGTTTAAATAAGTATCACGAACTTGCGCAACCCTGTCGGCAATATGGACAAGAAAAAAGCGGCCATCTGCGTGTTCTGCGGCTCCTCCTTCGGCACGGACCCCGCTTTCCGCGATGCGGCCCGCGCTATCGGGGCCGGAATCGCCAAAATGGGGCATGTGCTGGTGTTCGGCGGCGGCAGCCCCGGCCTGATGGGCGATGTCGCCCGCGCGGCGCGGGAAGCAGGAACCGCAGTCGAGGGAATCTTGCCCGGCTTTCTGCGCGACGTGGAACCGCCTTTGACGCATGGCGAGACCACCGAGATCGTGCCCGACCTGTTCGAGCGCAAACAGAAGATGATCGACCGCGCGAACGGCTTCATCGTGCTCCCCGGCGGGCTGGGGACCTATGACGAATTCTTCGAGGTGGTGACCAGCGTTCAGCTCAGCGTCATCGCCAAGCCCATCATCCTGGTGAATGTGAACGGCTATTTCGATCCGCTGGAAGCGATGCTGCAGCATTCGGTGACGCACGGCTTTGTGCGCCCGGACAACCTGGCGCTTTACCGGATCGCGCCGGATGCGGACGCGGCGCTGGCGATGATGGCCGAAGCGCTCGCCTCCCCAGCGCGCGCGTAAGCGCGCATGCGGGGGAGGTGCCCGAAGCAGCGCTTGCGCTGCGAAGGGCGGAGGGGGGCCGTCAAAAGCCCGGCGCGCTGTCCTTGTACAGCTTGTAGATGATCGAGTCGGTCAACGCCTCGAAAGAGGCATCGACGATATTCTCCGACACGCCCACGGTCGACCAGCGATTGCCCTTGCCGTCGGCCGATTCCACCATGACGCGGGTCACCGCCTCGGTGCCGCTGGTGAGGATACGCACCTTGTAGTCCACCAGCCGCAGGTCGGCGAGGAACGGTGAGTATTTGCCCAGGTCCTTGCGCAGGGCTGCGTCCAGCGCGTTGACCGGACCGTTGCCGGTGCCGGCACTGCGAATCTTCTCGCCCGCCACCATAAGTTCCACCGCCGCCTTGGAGCGGGAAACCAGGTCGCCGGACGGGCCTTTCAGGCTTTCGACCGTGACGCTGAACTGTTCGACGGTGAAATAGCGCGGCAGCTTGTTCTGCTGGCGCAACGCCAGCAGTTCAAAGGACGCGGCGGCATCGTCATAGCTGTAGCCTTCGAACTCACGGCGTTTGACGTCCTGCAGCAGGCGCGAAAGATCGCCGCCTTCCGTCACCATATTGGCGGCGACATTGGCGCGGCCCGACTGGGCCGAGACCGGCATGGTGCGCTTGTTGCCCACCGATTCCGGCGGCACATGTTCATAGGTGTGCGGGTCTTTCACCACGGCCGAGACATGCAAGCCGCCCTTGTGGGTGAAGGCCGATGCGCCGACATAGGCGGCATAGCGGTTGGGCGCGCGGTTGAGGATTTCGTCCAGCAGCCGCGAGACATGGGTGAGCTGGGCCAGACCTTCTTTGGTCACGCCGGTTTCGAACTGGGACGCGAACGGTTCCTTCAGCATCAGGTTGGGCAACAGGGCGCAAAGATTGGCGTTGCCGCAGCGTTCGCCCAGCCCGTTCAAGGTCCCCTGCACCTGGCGGGCGCCGGCGCGGATGGCGGCCAGCGACACCGCCACAGCCTGTTCGGTGTCGTTATGGGCATGGATGCCCAGGTTCGCATCGGGCAGCTTGGCCCTTACGTCACTGACGATGCGATAAACATCTTCCGGCATGGAGCCGCCATTGGTGTCGCACAGCACCAGCCACTTGGCGCCCGCATCATGAGCGGCCTTCAGGCACGACAGGGCGTAGTCGGGATTTTCCTTGTAGCCGTCGAAGAAATGTTCGGCGTCGAACAGCGGCTCGCGCTTTTTCGCGGCGACGGCTTCCATCGAGCGGGCGATGTTGTCGAGATTCTCTTCCAGCGAAATTTCCAGCGCCACCCGCACCTGATAGGCACTGGTCTTGCCCACCAGACAGATGGCATCCGCGGCCGCATCCAGAACCTGGGCCAAAGACGGATCATTGGCGGCGCTGCGGCCGGCCCGCTTGGTCATGCCGAAAGCCGTAAAACGGGCGCGCTTCAGCGGGGGACGATCGCCAAAGAAGGCGGTATCGGTGGGATTGGCGCCGGGCCAGCCGCCCTCGATATAATCCACGCCCAGCTGATCGAGCGCCAGCGCGATCTGCCGCTTGTCCTCGACCGAGAAATCCACGCCCTGGGTCTGGGCGCCATCACGCAAGGTGGTGTCGAAGATGTACAGGCGTTCTTTTGGGACAGTCACTTCTTGACCTCCCAGGTCGTGCCTTGCGGCCCATCCTTGAAGACAATGCCCTTGGCCAGCCATTCGTCGCGGATGCGATCGGATTCCTTGAAGTCCTTGGCCTTGCGCGCGGCGTTGCGCGCCGCGATGGCGCCCTCGATCGCAGCGGTGTCCACCTTCGCCTTGCTGGCAATCTTGAGCTGGACGTTGGAGAAGCCCAGGAAGCCCAGCCCGCCCGCCAGCGCCATCTCATCGGCCTGGTGCAGGCTGGCGATGGCCGCAGGGGTGTTGAGGTCGTCCGACAGCGCGGCAAAGAATTCTGCGTTCGGCGCCGGATCGACCAGGGGGTCGGTCACCTCGTACCAGCGCTCCAGCGTCTTCCAGCTTTCCTTGAGGCCCGCGATGGTGAAGTCGATGGGCTGGCGATAGTGCGTGCGCAGCATGTTGAAGCGCAGCACCTCGCCCGGCCAGTCGGCCAAGAGGTCGCGGATGGTAAAGAAATTGCCCAGGCTCTTGGACATTTTCTCGCCTTCCACCTGCAGGAAGCCGTTGTGCATCCACACATTGGCCAGCGGCGCGCCATGATGGGCGCCTTCGCTCTGGGCGATCTCATTCTCATGATGGGGAAATTGCAGGTCGATACCGCCGCCGTGAATGTCGAAGGTTTCGCCCAGATATTCCCCGGCCATCGCACTGCATTCGATATGCCAGCCCGGACGCCCCCGGCCCCAGGGCGAATCCCAGCCGGGCACATTGGCGTCCGACGGCTTCCACAGCACAAAGTCCATGGCGTTCTGCTTGTAGGGCGCCACTTCCACGCGCGCGCCGGCCAGCATCTCGTCCACGCTGCGGCGCGACAGCTTGCCGTAATCGGCCTTGGACGAAACGTTGAACAGCACATGGCCTTCGGCGGCGTAAGCATGCCCGGCAGCGATCAACTCCTCGATGATACGGATCATCTGGGCGATGTGCTCGGTGGCCCGCGGCGTCACGGACGGCGGCAGGTTGCCCAGCGCCGCAACATCTTCTTCATAGATGCGCGCGGTTTCTTCCGTCAGTTCGCGGATGGAGATGCCGCGCTGGGCGGCGCGTTCGTTGATCTTGTCGTCCACGTCGGTGATGTTGCGGACATAGGTGACATGCGCATCGCCATAGGTGTGACGCAGCAGCCGGAACAGGACGTCGAACACGATGACGGGCCGCGCATTGCCGATATGGGCGAAGTCATAGACCGTGGGGCCGCAGACATACATGCGGACATTCTTCGCATCGATGGGCGAAAAATCGTCCTTGGTCTTGGTCAGGGTGTTGAAGAGGCGCAGGGACATCGGAACGGCTCGAAAAAGGTGGATACGGTTCAGGCAAACGGAAACAGGCGGAGCAATCAGCCGCTAATTCGAATTCCGGTTTGACACGAAACGATCACGCCGTTTCCCCTTTGAGCCGCGCCACGGACTTGTCGCGCCCGATCAGGGGTAACAGTTTTTTGAGTTCGGGTCCATGCTCCAGGCCCGTCAGCGCCAGCCTTAACGGATGAAACAGCCCCCTGCCCTTGGCCCCGGTTTCCGCCGAAACCGCCTTGGTCCAGGCGCCCCAGGTGGCCTCATCCCACGGTTCGGGCGGCAGCAGCGCGGCGGCTTTTTCCGCCAGCCCGGCATCCTCGATCACGGGCGTGACCGGGCCGGTGACCAGCTTGGCCATGCCGGCGGCATCGGACAGCTTGGAGAGGTTGGGCTTGATGGCGTCCCAAAATGCCTCACCCAGCGGGACACGTGCCGCCACCGCGCTGTACGGCATGGCGTGCAAGGTCCTGGCGTTCAGTGCCTCCAGTTCTTCGGGCACGAAATGCGCCGGGGCGCGGCCGATCTTGGCGAAGTCGAATTCACTGGCCAGTTCACCCAGCGCCTGGCGCGGCTCGACCGGATCACTGGTTCCGATCTTGGCGAGATACGCCGCCACCGCGAGCGGCTCGATGCCCGCCTCGCGCAGGCTTTCCAGCGACAGCGAACCCAGCCGCTTGCTCAGTGCCTCGCCGCCCGCGCCCACCAGCAGCGGGAAATGCGCGAACTTGGGAACGGGACCACCCAGCGCCTGAAAGATCTCGATCTGGGCCGCGGTGTTGGTGACGTGATCTTCGCCGCGCACCACATGGGTGATGGCCATGTCGATATCGTCGGCCACCGAAGGCAACGTATAAAGAAAGGCGCCATCCTCGCGCACCAGCACCGGATCGGACATGGTGGCAGTGTCGATCTCCACCGGGCCGCGCACCAGGTCGGTCCAGCTGACCGGCGTGCGCGACAGCTTGAAACGCCAATGGGGCTTGCGCCCTTCGGCTTCCCATTTGGCCTTGTTGGCCGGCTCCAGCGAGGCGCGATTGTAGATCGGGGGCAGCTTGCGCGCCGCCAGCAGCGAACGCTGGCGATCCAGCTCCACTTCGGTCTCATAACAGGGATAGACCAGACCCGCCGCCTGCAGCCGGTAGAAAGCGGCGCTGTATTTTGCCAGCCGGTTGATCTGGCGATCAGTGCCGTCATGGGTCAGGCCCAGCCAGGCCAGGTCGCGATAGATCGCTTCTTCAAACGCCTTGGTGGAACGGGCGGCATCGGTATCGTCGATGCGCAGCAGGAAACGCCCGCCCAGCTTCTTGGCAAACAGCCAGTTGAGCAGAGCGGTGCGGGCATTGCCGGCATGCAGCAGGCCGGTGGGCGATGGCGCAAAGCGAACGGTAACAGACATCAGCGCGCGTCCCGGAAGGCATTGGTGATGGGATAGCGGCGGTCGCGGCCGAAATTGCGGCTGCTGATCTTCACCCCCGGCGGCGCCTGGCGGCGCTTGTACTCGGAAATATACAGCAGATGCTCGATGCGCTTGACCGTGGCGGGGTCAAAGCCCTTGGCCACCGTCTGCTCAAAGCTGCATTCCTGCTCCACCAGGCATTCCAGGATGCCGTCCAGGATATCGTAAGGCGGCAGGGAGTCCTGATCGGTCTGGTTGGGCTTGAGTTCCGCCGTCGGCGGCTTCTCGATGATGCGTTCGGGGATCACGCGGCCCTGCGGTCCCAGCGCGCCCGTTGGCGAATTCTGGTTGCGCCAGTGAGAAAGCCGGAACACCTC
>CANGRN010000095.1 GCA_947455695.1 Alphaproteobacteria bacterium | reverse complement strand
GCGATTGAAGGCGGCCCAGGCGGGAAAATGTTCACCGTCCCGGTCATGGGCATAAGCGAAAAGCTTTTCGGTGCTTTCCCAATACTGCACGCTCATCACGACGCGGCCGGAGATGAAGTTGCGCAGCCACAACAGCCCGGCTTCGGGTTTGCGCGCCAGCTCCGCCTGCATGCGCGGCATGGCCATCGCCACGGGCCCCCAGCGGTTGACGGCCAGCAGGTTATTGATGCGCATTCCGATCAGGAACAGCGCAAAGGGCTTTTGGGGATGGGCTTGCTGACGTCCGGGGATGATCGCCATAGGGCGATCATGACTCACTCCGGCGCGACAGTCACCTTGATGCCGTCGGTCTCGTTGCTGCAGATCACCTGGCAGGACAGGCGCGAATTGGGCTCGACCGCCAGCGCCATGTCCAGCATGTCGATTTCCGCTTCCGACGGGGCGGGCAGCTTCTCGAACCAGCCGTCATTGATATAGACGTGGCAGGTGGCGCAGGCGCAGGCGCCGCCGCATTCCGCCGCGATGTCCAGCCCGCCATCACGCAGGATTTCCATCACGCTCCAGCCGTCGCGGCCTTCCAGCGTGTGTTCCTTGCCCTGGCGATCAATGGCGTGAATTTTCAAGAGACACCCAATTTCTTTTGCAGGTTGGACGACGAGGTCGTGTACTGGAAGCGCAGCTTTTCGTTCGGCCGGGCAATGTGGAACGCCGCCTGGGCCATCAGGGCGGCTTCATGGAAGCCGGACAATATCAGCTTCAGCTTGCCGGTATAGGTGTTGATGTCGCCGATGGCGAAGATGCCCGGCGTCTGGCTTTCAAAGCGCGCGGTGTCCACCGGGATCAGGTTTTCGTTCAGGTTGATGCCGAATTCGGCGATCGGGCCCAGCTTGATGGTCAGGCCGAAGAACGGCAGGAAGGTATCGGCTTCGTGATGCCACTCGCTCTTGTCATGGCCGGCCAGGGTCACGCCGGTCATCTTGCCGGGTTCGCCATGGATCGCCTTGACGCTGGCGACATGGAATTTGACTTTGCCTTCCTTCTCCAGCTCGCGCATCTGGTTGACGCTGTGGGCCGCGGCGCGGAAGCCGTCGCGGTGATGGACCAGCGTCATGCTCTTGGCCAGCGGGGCGAGGTTGATCACCCAGTCCAGCGCGCTGTCGCCGCCGCCGGCGATCAGGATGTTCTTGCCGCGGAAGGTTTCCATCTTGCGCACGGCGTAATGCACGCCGATGCCGTCACCGGCATTTTCAAAGCTTTCGATGCCCGGCACCGGGGGGCGCTTGGGCTGGAAGGAGCCGGCGCCCGCCGCGATCACCACCACCGGCGCGATCAGTTCGGTGCCGGCGTCGGTCTTCAGCTTCCAGCGGCCGTCGGGCAGCTTTTCCAGGCTGGTCGCCATTTCGCTGAAATGGAATTGCGCGTTGAACGGCTTGATCTGTTCCAGCAGCTTGTTGGTCAGTTCCTGGCCTGTGACGATGGGCAGGCCGGGAATGTCGTAGATCGGCTTTTCCGGATACAGCTCGGTGCACTGGCCGCCGGGGCGATCCAGAATGTCGATCAGGTGGCACTTCAGATCCAGCAGCCCCAGTTCGAAAACGGCGAACAGGCCGATGGGGCCAGCGCCGATGATGGCGACGTCAGTCTCGATGGGGGCAGCGGTCATAAGGGTAATCCACACCTAACTTCATGTATTGGCTGGGAAAACGTCGCCCTTATAGTGTAAAAATAGCCAAGCCAACAACCCCCGCCTATAACAGTGCTGCGATGCAAAATGACGCCCCCCTGAAGATGGCCCAAGCCTGCGGTTCCATGCCGGAGCTGCGGGAGGCCATCGATGCCCTGGATATCAGGCTGGTGGCGCTGCTGGCGGTGCGCCAGGCCTATATCGAACGGGCGGCCGAGCTGAAAACCGGCCGCGACCAGGTGCGCGATCCGGCCCGGATCGAGGATGTGGTGGCCAAGGTGATTGCCGAAGGGCGCAAGGCGGGCCTGAGCCCGGACATCGCCGAAACGGTGTGGCGGGCGCTGATCGAAGCCAGCATCGCGCACGAGTTCGAAGCGTTCGATAAGCGTTAAAAAGCGCGGTTTTTACGCGGCGAGGTAATCGGCGATGAAGGCCTGCACGGCTTCGCCTTCGACGCGCAGCGCTTCAATCACTTGAATGGCGCGGTCGGGATTGGTGATGGGGTCGACCGGCTCGGCATCGGCGGCGGCTTCGCCCATGGCAAAGGCGCCGACGCCGCGCGCTGCGCCCTTGATGGTGTGGGTGACTTCGCGCCACTTGCGGGCATCGCGCTGTTCCAGCACGCCCAGAAGCTGGCCCACCATCTCGCTCACCTGGCCGTCGAACAGCTTCAGGATCTCGGCATTGAGGGTCTTGTCGCCGCCGGTGTAGCGGGCGAGGTGGGACAGATCGACGGGCGCATTGGCCATGACGGGTATCCGGAATTAGGCCCGTCCATCCTGCGCTATCCCCCGCTAAAGCCGCGTTAATGCGGGCTTTTGGGTGTAGAACCCTCGCCAGACCTGCGAAAAGATGCTTAAAATCAAAGGGAAAGTAGCTGGGTAACGTCATGGCCAGATCGTTTGGGCAGCCCGCCCTCCTGGAAAAACCGGAAGCGCCCAAGCCCGCCGCCCCCGCGGCGGCGCCCGCACCCATTCCCCGCCTGCGCCCCAGCCGTTTTGGCCTGTTCGCCGTCACGGGCGGCATCCTGCTGTCCCTGTTCTGGATCGGGGTTTCCAGCGCCTTCATTTGGGGCTTCCTGGGCCCGCAAGGCATCGCGCACCTGTCCCTGGCCGCCAAGGCCGCCTTCATTGCCGGTGTGCTGCTGCCGCCTTTCCTGTTCGTGGCTTTCGCCGCCGCGCTGTCGCGCAGCGCGGCCATGACCGACGCCACGCGCGCGCTGCTGGTGGCCAGCGAGCGATTGTTCGCCGCCGATGAAACCGCCGCCAACAATGCCGCGCGGCTGGCGCGCGCCGTGCGCCGCGAACTGGACGGCCTGAACACCGGCCTGGACGTTGCGTTCCAACGCATGCGCACCATGGAAGCGGTGCTGGAAAAACAGATTTCCACCCTCGATGACGCGGGCGCCCGCGCCCAGGTGCGCGGCGACACCATCGCCGCCCGCCTGAACCAGGAAAGCGCCCGCATCGAATCCCTGGGCGATCACCTGAATGAAGCGGCGGGCCGCGCCGGCGAAGCCGTGGCAGGCCGCGCCGCACAGATCAGGACCATGATGGAATCGGCCGAAGGCACCTTGAAGATGGCGACCCAGTCGCTGGACGTGCAGTCCGCCGGTTTCCGCTCCGCCATCACCGCGGCCGCCGAAGCGCCGCTGGAAGCGGCCAAGTCGCTGGAAGCCCAGGCGGCGCGCATCGAGGAAGTCTCCGATGCCGCCATGGGCCGCGCCGAATTCGTTTTGGCGCGCCAGGAAAAACATCGCGCCCAGATGGGCGAGCTGGTGCAGCGCCTGAAAGAAGAAAGCGAGATTTTCGAATCCGCACTTTCCGGCCAGCGCACCGGCATGGAAAACGCCATCGAGGCGTTGAGCGGGGAAGCGCGCAAGTTCGAGATGGTGACCGGCGATGCCGAACGTCACCTGGAACTGATCATGGCCAATGCCGCCAGCCGCGCGGCGCAGCTGACCGGCGCCTTTGCGCGCGAGGCCGAACGGCTCAAGGAAACCAGCGAAGCGGCCACCGCCGTGCTGGCGACATTGTCGGCGTCCCTGAAAGATGCAGGCGCTGGCGCCCAGACCCTGATCGGCGAAAGCGCCGCCCAGGCCAAGCATGACGCGCGCCTGCTGGTGGGCGAGGCGATGGCCGAATGCGAACGGCTGCTGCGCGCCTCCGGCGAGATGAGCGCCGAAGCCGGCAAGATCCGCAGCCTGCTCTCGGAAACCACCCGCGAGGTGGAAAAGCACCTCATTCGCCTGCCCGGCCTGGCGCAGGAAGAGGCGCGCCGGGTGCGCCAGATGATGGCGACCGAGACCGAACAGATTTTGGACCTGTCAGCGCGCACCATGTCGACCTTGCATGCGCGCTCTACCAGCAAGCTGACGCCGCCCGACGCGGGCGGGCCGATGAAGCCGGCGGCGGAAGCCGAAGGCGATGGCCTCAAGGGTCTGGCGCGCAAGCTGACCAATCGCAAGCCGGCCGAGAAGAGCGGCGGCAGCGGTAAGGCCTGGGAAATGAAAACCCTGCTGGCCGCGGCCGAACAGGAAAGCGACATCCGCTTGCCGCAACCCAAGTCCGAGCGTCAGGGCCTGGATACCGCTGCAACCCTGGGCGCACTGCAATTGGCGCTGGCCGACATGGCAATTGACCTGTCGGCGCTGGACGACACCCAGCCGGGTGATGAGGACTGGAAGCGTTACCTGGCGGGCGACCGCGCCGTGTTCGCGCGCCGTCTGGCCGATACGATCGACGATTCCGCAGTAGACCGCATCACCAATCTGTACCGAGACGACAAGCGTTTCCATAACGCGGCCGATGCCTATCTGGCGGAGTTTGAAAATCTGCTGGCGCGCGCCCGCGAAGGCGATGGCGGCGGCTTGCTGACCTCCACCTTGCTGTCGGCGGATACCGGCAAGGTCTATCTTACCATCGCTTATGCGTTGGGCCGCCTGTAACGGCCAACGCATAATTTATTTCGGTCGCTCCCGCTTCACGGACGCTCCTGCGCTAGTTGGTCTCCGATTTCTTGAGGCGCGCGGCATAAAAGCCATCCATGCCGCCGGGCAGGTAACAGGGCAGGGTGCGCAAATCGCCGTCGGGCGTGATCCAGTCGGCATGGTCGAAGACCTCTTCCGCCGTGATGGGCGCCCGCGAAAACTCAGGATGCCCGGACAGGAAGGCGGCGATCTGCTCTTCGCCTTCCTCGCGCTCCAGCGAGCATACCGCAAACACCAATGTGCCGCCCGGCGCCACCATGCGGGCGCCGCTTTCCAGAATTTCGTACGCCGCGCCGGCGGACACGGTCACGTCGGCGGCGCCCTTGATCCAGGGCAGGTCGGGATGGCGGCGGATCGTGCCGGTGGCCGTGCAGGGCGCATCGATCAGCACGAAGGGTGCGCTGCCTTCAAAGTCCCGCGCATCGGTCTGGACAATGTCGGCATTCAGCTTGGTGCGCCCCAGATTTTCACGAATGCGCTCGGCGCGCGCCGCATCGATCTCCACGGCGGTCACCTTTGCGCCCCGCGCGGCCAGTTGCAGGGTCTTGCCACCCGGGGCGGCGCACAGGTCGATGACATTTTGACCGGTGACATCACCCAGCAACAATGCGGGCAAGGTCGCGGCGGCGTCCTGCACCCACCAGTCGCCTTCGGCAAAGCCCGGCAATTCGTCGATGCGGCCGGATTCATTCAGACGGCGCACGCCGCCGAACACTTTTTCGCTGGGCGGGAAAACGGCAGCGCGCGATTTCAGCACGATGTCCACCGGTGCTGCCTGCTGGTGGGCGCGTGCGATGACCCGCGCCGTGCCGGCGCCATACTGCGCGGCCCAGCGCGACCACAGCCAGTCGGGGGTGGACAGGCGTTCGCGGTCCAGGCCCGACAGGACAGCTTCACCTTCCTTGGCGAGTTTGCGCAGCACCGCGTTGATCAGCGGCTTGAAATGCACCGCCTTGGAATCCTTGGCGGCCAGTTCGTTGGCGGCATCCACCGCGGCATGGGGCGCGACTTTCAGGATCAGCAATTCGCAGGCGCCCAGCAGCAGGATCTCGCTGGCGGCGCCGGCCTTGTGCGGCGCCAGGGGCTTGGCCATGAACTTGCGCAGCACCGCGTCCAGAGCGCCCATGTTGCGCAAGGTCTCGCTGGCCAGCGCGCGGGCGAACCCGGCGTCGCGGACCTGGAGGCCCGCAAGCTGGTCCAGCCCGGCATCCAGCGGACGGCGCTTCTGCAGCACCCCGGAAAGAATGGCCAAGGCCGCGCGGCGCGCAGGTAATCCCGTATCGGTCATGGGCTCTCTTTAGGGCAAAGCCATCGCTCTTGCGAGCGGGCGCGCAACGGCATTAGCTGCGGCCGGTACAGCGGGGCAAAGCCATGACTTCATTCGATCTGACGGGAAAAGTTGCCCTGGTGACGGGCGGCAATGGCGGCATCGGGCTGGGCATGGCCAAAGGCCTGGCCGAGGCCGGCGCGACCGTCATGGTGGCGGGGCGCGACGGCGACAAGAACAAGCAGTCGGTGAAAGAACTGGGCGGCAGTGCCGATTCCGTCGCGGCCGACATGGCGGACGAAAGCGGCGTGAAGGCCG
>CANGRN010000094.1 GCA_947455695.1 Alphaproteobacteria bacterium | reverse complement strand
AGCATACTTGTTATCCGGTTCCCTCTTTGGGATGGTCGCGACAGAAATCACGCGGAATCATTGTCATGAAAATTCTGGTTACGGGCGCGGGCGGCATGATCGGCCGCAAGCTGGTGGAGCGCCTGGTTGCGGACAAGACGCTGGGCGGCAAGCCGATCACCGCCCTCACCCTGGTGGACGTGGTGGAATCGCCCATCCCCGCCGGTGCGCCCAAGGACACCAAGCCGATCGTCACCGATTTTTCCGAACCCGGCGTCTCCACCACCCTGATCGCCGAACGCCCCGATGTGATCTTCCACCTGGCCGCCATCGTGTCGGGCGATGCGGAAGCCAATTTCGAGAAGGGCTACAAGATCAACTTCAACGGCAGCTGGTCGCTGTTCGAAGCCATTCGCCTGGAAGGCCAGTCCTCGCCCTACAAGCCGCGCTTTGTCTTCGCCTCGTCCCTGGCGGTGATCGGCCCGCCCTTCCCCGATCCCGTGCCCGATGAATTCGCCCCCACGCCCAGCACCAGCTATGGCACGCAAAAGGCGATGACCGAGCTGATGCTGGCCGATTACAGCCGCAAGGGATTCCTGGATGGTGTCGGCGTGCGCCTGCCCACCATCTGCATCCGCCCCGGCAAGCCCAACAAGGCGGCGTCGAGCTTCTTCTCCGGCATCCTGCGCGAACCGCTGGCCGGCCAGGAAGCGCCGCTGCCGGTGGGCGACGAGGTGCGCCACTGGTTCGCCTCCCCGCGCGCCGCGGTCGGTTTCTTCATCACCGCCGCCACCATCGATACCTCTTCACTGGGCGTGCGCCGGTCCATGACGATGCCGGGCGTGTCGGCCACAGTGGGCGAACAGATCGAAGCCTTGCGCAAGGCCGCCGGTGACAAGGCCGTGGCGCTGATCAAGCGCGTCGATGATCCCTTTGTGTCCCAGATCGTCAAAGGCTGGGCCGGGCGCTACGACGCCAAACAGGCCGCCAGCCTGGGCTTCAAGGCGGAAAAGAATTTCGACGAGATCATCAAGGTCTATCAGGAAGACGAGATGGCCCAATGAAGCTGTCCCGGCGCCGCAGCCTTTCCCTGCTGCCGGCGCTGGTGGCGACCGGTGCGTCAGCCCAGCCTGTTGGCGAGCGAAGCGTGTCCTTGAAACTGGTGGTGCTGGATATCGGCGGCACCTTGATCGGCGATCACGGCGAAGTGCCGGACGCCATGCTGGGCGCCTTCTCGCGCAAGGGCATCACTGTCACGCCGCAGGAGTTCAGCGGCTGGCGCGGCGCGTCCAAGCGCGGCATGGTCAAGCACTTTGTCGAGGAGCGCGGGCCGACAACCGGCCGCCCTGCGCTGGAAGAGGCGATCTATGCCGACTTCACCGCGACCGTGTCCAAGGCCTATCAGAACGTACAGCCCGTCCCCGGCGCGGAAAAGGCGCTGCAGGAACTGGCCGCCATGAAGCTGCTGCTCTGCACCACCACCGGCTTCGACCGCGCCCTGACCACGCAAGTCTTCTCGCATCTGGGCTGGCAGCATTACTTCGTCGCCAGCATCACCAGCGACGATGTGGCGGACGGGCGGCCGGCGCCCTACATGCTGTTTCATGCCATGGAAGCGGCCCATGTGAACGACACCGCCGAGGTGCTGGCGGTGGGCGACACCCCGCTGGACCTGCAGGCGGCCGCCAATGCCGGCATTGCCGGGATCGGTGTCTATTCCGGCGCCGCGCCGGAAAACCGCTTGCGCCAGGAAAAAAGCATCGCTGTCCTGCCCAGCGTGGCGGACCTGCCGGCACTGATCCGCAAGGGCCTGCCGCGCCGCTAGCGGTACGTCAGATCATCCACCCGGCCCAGGTCGGTATTCATCACCCCAAGGGTGACGATGGCGAAGGTCAGCACTTCAGTGCCCTTCTCCAGATGGCCGGAAACAGTGGTGCCCTTGTTGTCGCCCAGCGCCAATATGATGTGCGCGTGGATGACGCCGTTCACGACATAGCCGTTCATGCCGATGAAATCAGCCGGCGTGTTGGGAGCGCTGACGAACATGTCGGGCACCGGATAATCGCGCCCCGCCACATTGTGGAAACGATAGCCGCGCACCGAGCCGATGCCGGACAGGATCACCGCATTCTTGATGTTCTGCGCCTTGACCTGCTTTTCCATCTCGGTGAGCAGGTCGGTCTTGTTCTTGGCGCGGATCACCAGCACCCGGTCGAACTTGCCGCTCAGCACATAGGAGTCCGGCACCTTGGGATCATTGGGCCGTGCGTCTTCCTTGGTGGCGGGATGGCGGACAAGCTGGGCCGCGGCGGGTGATGCCAGCGCCACGCTCAAGGCTATCGGAATGAGAAGTTTCATGAGCCCTCCTGTTTTTTCAGGAAGGCTAGACCGGAAACGGCTTTGAGAGAAAGCTCAGGAGAAGAGCTGGATCACGCCATAGACGATGGCAACCAGGACGGCGAACAGGCCGCCGACGATGGCGACCGACACCCAGAACGGAAACGCCCCGCCGCCATTGGCCAGCTTGGTCTCTTCCTTGCCCTGTACGTCCGCGGTCGCCATGGAAAATCTCCTTGTGGGCGGTCTTTTAAGCCCGGCCCGGCGTTTGTCAAATATCCCGGTTTAGACGGCAATCGGCGCCTTGATCCCGGCATGGGCCTGGTAATTTTCCAGGGTGAAATCCTCGTATTGGAAGGCAAACAGGTCCTTCACCGCCGGGTTCAGTTTCATCACCGGCAGGGGATAGGGCTTGCGTCCCAGCTGCTCGTTCGCCTGGTCCAGGTGGTTCAGATACAGGTGCGCGTCCCCGAAACTGTGCACGAAGTCGCCAACTTTAAGTCCTGTCACCTGCGCCACCATCATGGTGAGCAGTGCGTAGGAGGCGATGTTGAACGGCACGCCCAGGAAAATATCGGCGGAACGCTGGTAGAGCTGGCACGACAGCTTGCCGTCCGCGACATAGAACTGGAACAGGCAGTGGCAGGGCGGCAGCGCCATCTTCGGAATATCCGCCGGGTTCCAGGCGGTGACGATCAGACGGCGGGAATCCGGGTTCGTCTTGATATCCCGGATCAGGCCGGCGATCTGGTCGATGGTGCCATCGGTCTGCGACGGCCAGCTGCGCCACTGATAGCCATAGACCGGGCCCAGCTCGCCATTGGCGTCGGCCCATTCGTCCCAGATGCTGACGCCATGTTCCTGCAGCCAATGGACGTTGGTCTCGCCGCGCAGGAACCACAGAAGTTCATAGATGATGGACTTCAGATGCACCTTCTTGGTGGTGACCAGCGGAAAACCGTCGGCCAAGTCGAAGCGCATCTGGTGGCCGAAGATCGAGCGCGTGCCCGTGCCGGTGCGGTCGCGCTTTTCCACGCCCGTGTCGCGGACCAGCTTCAGAAGATCAAGATATTGCTGCATGGGGCGATTTTACCGGATTCGGCTCAGAATGGCAGGGCTTTCAGATCCGGTTCCAGCCAGGCCCGCCGCGCCTCCACCGACATCAGCCGCTCGCGTGTCCAATATTCCAGCAGCCAGTTGGGGTTGGCGAAATTGGTGCCCATCAGCGCATTGACGATCCGGTAGACCGGCACGTCGGCCGGAAAACTGTCGAACACCCCGCGCGCCGCCCGCAGCGAGGCCAGGGTGATGGTCTCGTGATAGCCGGCCGTGTCGCTGTTCACCCCGCCCATCGCTTCATTGAAGGCGCGGATCAGCCCCGGCATGGCGGCGGCCGGTTCCAGGTCGGCGCGATAGCGCATCAGCCAAAGCGCCGCGGCGAAATGGGCGGCGTGGGTCCATTCCTCTTTTTTCAGGCTGCAGGCCACCAGCCCTTCGCCAATATGGATGATTTCGCCTTCGCCGGCGTAAATGGCTTTCATTTTCAGGCGGATGCCCGCCCGCGGCGCGGGAGTCAAGCAGGTTGCGCCCCTTCAATTCCTGCCCCCCGGCGCCTATATTAAGGGTGCTCGCCGGGTTCGCCCGGCAGACTATGGCGATAAACGACTGTGTAATAAGCAGGCCGGACCCGGGGGCGGTACCCGGCGCCTCCACCATAAGCCCATCCGAGGATGGGTTTTTGTGGGGGCGAAACAGGATCGACGGATGTGTAAAGGCAGTTCTTTTGCCCGGTATGGTTCCGCCGTCATCGGACTATTGTTTAGGTGCCAACGATAATGAAATGGCCCTCGCTGCCTAACTTCGGTTAGCCAAGCGCGGTTCGGGGGGTACCGGGCAACAGAAACCCCCCACTATCTTCTGCTACCGGGCACGCCTAGCTTTTCCTATGAGCGAAGCGAATTAGAAAAGCTGGCGCTGGCGAGCCGCGACAGCGGCGAGACGACAGAAGCAACCGCCACTCTTACTGAGTAATTTTAATCGAGATGTCGCCACGTTGCGAGACGATGGCCACCTCGGTATGCGCGCCGCGGCGGCGCAGGCGCAGATTCACCGATGCCTCGCCCAACGCCAGGCCATATATGTGAATCTCTTCCAGGAATTTTGGCAGCTGCGGATTGTTGAAGCGGATTTCGCGTTTGGCAAAACACAGCTCCAGCCCCAGGCACGCCTGCAGCAGCGCGAACGGCACCACGCTGGCCCAGGCCTGCGGCGCGCAGGCCACCGGATACAGCACCGGCGCCGTGCCGCGCCTGCGGGGAAAGCCGCAGAACAGTTCGGGAAAGCGCATCATGTCCATATGCACCGCCGCATCGAACAGGCCCTCGAAGATCGCCGAGACGCCGCGCTTGAGACCGTAACGCGACAGGCCCAGTGCGATCAGGGCATTGTCATGCGGCCACACCGAACCATTGTGATAGGACATGGGATTGAAGCGCGGCGCATCGGCCGACAGGGTGCGCACACCCCAGCCCGAGAACATTTCCGGCATCATCAGGGTCGCGGCGATCTTCTGCGCCCGCTCCGGCGCGGCGATGCCGCAGAACAGCACCTGCCCGGCATTAGAGCTGCGCACGCGGCACGGCTGCTTGGCGCCGTCCAGCGCGATGGCATAGGTGCCCAGCTCTTCCAGCCAGAACTTGTCCTCGAATGCCTGGCGCAGCTTTTCGGCCGCGTCCTGCAATTCCTGCGCGCGGCTGCGATAACCCAGCTCGGCTGCCAGCACCGCGCCCTCGGACTTGGCGGCATAGACATAGGCCTGCACTTCGCACAGCGCGATCGGGCCGGTGGCGAGCTGGCCGTCGGCATGCATCACCGAATCCGCGGAATCCTTCCAGCCCTGGTTGGTCAGGCCGTTTTCGCTGACCCGGTAATATTCGACAAAACCGTCGCCATCGCGGTCGCCATATTTGTCGATCCAGTCAAACGCCGCTTCCAGGTTGGGCCACAAGTCGCGCATGGTCTGCGCATCCCCTGTGCGCTGGAAATAGCGCGCCGCCAGAAGGATGAACAAGGGCGTGGAATCGATGCTGCCGTAATAATGGCCGAACGGCACTTCGCCCAGCACCGCCATTTCGCAGGCGCGGGTCTCGTGCAAGATCTTGCCCGGCTCGGCATCGGCGCGCTCATCCAGCGCGGTCGCCTGGTGGGCGGCCAGATATTTCAGCACGCCCTTGGCAAGCTCCGGGTCCAGCCACAGCATCTGCAGCGCGGTGATGATGCCGTCGCGCCCGAACGGCGTGGAGAACCAGGGCGTGCCGGCATAGGGATACGGCCCCTGCGGCGTGTCGGTCACCAGCATGGACAGGTCGGCGCCCGCCCGGTGCAGCATGCGGTTCGCCAGTTCGTTGCTGGACGCGACGCTGCCGCCCAGGCTGGCGGCGCGCATCGCCCCGCGCCGCGCCGCGCGATAGGGCTCGGAGAAAGACTCGGGTACCGGCGTGCGCTTCATGTTGGAATCGGTACAGCGCACCGTCATCTGGATGGCGAACTGCTCGCCAGGCTGCAATTCCAGATGATAGAGCGCCTGGCTCTTGGACAGCTGGCGCGGCGGCGGATCAAAGCCGATCTCGCTGCGCCGCTCCACCATGTCCAGGCCGAGATATCGGAAGATGGTCTTGGTTCCGCCGATCACCGCGGCGCTGGTTTCGCCGCGCTGGGGCCGCTGCATGCCGCGAATTTCGAACAGGTCGGCAAAGTCGGCGGCAAAGTTCAGAGTCAGCCAGCATTTTTGCGGCCTTGCGTCGAAATTGTGGGTGGCGATGCGCTCATGGCAGGTGCCCTGCCACAGGAATTTCGAGCGCCGGATATGCAGCACTTCGCGCGGCAGGATGTTGGCGTTGCCCTGGTAGATGTCGGGATTGGACAGATCGACGGTCAGAACGTCATTGT
>CANGRN010000093.1 GCA_947455695.1 Alphaproteobacteria bacterium | reverse complement strand
CAGTTCGGCGCGATAGCGATAGCGCCAGGCGGCCTCGAAATATTGCGAAAGGTCGGTGGGCTGGGCGGCATAGAAGGCGATGATCCGCTGCAGCGAGTATTTCTCGCGGTCGGTTTCCACGCGCATGGCATGGGGCGCAAAATCGATGCCGCTGGTGGTCAGCACCATGCGGTCGGCGATGGTGCGCGCGCCCTGCAGATACTTGTTCAGCAGCGCCGGCGACATGGTCAGCGTCTCGCCGGAATTGTCGAAGCCCGAGGTGTTGGCCGGATCGACCGGGAAGGTGCGCGCGATGCGCATGTCCTGGCCGGTGAGGTCGCGGATGGTGTTGTCGTATTCGGCGTTGCTCATGCGGCGCGCCAGCACCACGCCGGGATCGCCACCCAGGCGCTTGATCTCTTCGCCGCGCACGTCGTGCACAAAGGAAATGATCTGGTCCACCAGCGGCTGGGGCGGCTGCGGCATCGTCTTGGGCGGCATTTCGTGGGCCGTCAGGCGGTCGGCCAGCAGCGACCAGCGGGGAAAATCTTCCTTCACCTGATCGACAGACGTGTAGGACTTTAGGTCGAACTGCGCCGTCGGCTGGGCTCCGGAATGGCACGCCACGCAATATTTGCCCACGAACGGCTTCACCGTCGCGTCGAACTGTTTCTGCAGATCGCCCTGGGCGAAAGCAGGGGCGGCGATGCAAGTGGCAAAAAGCGCAATAACCGGCAGTCTCATACGGCAAAACTCTGTGTTGCTTGTTGCTGGCCCAGCGGCGCCTGACACGCGGCTGAACCTCCCCTTAAGCACCGGAAATAAACAGAATTTGGCCATGGAGTAAAACATGGCCGCGCCGGACATTCGCCGGAGCCGGGGGATGCGTAATTTTCCCCGGAACGCCGCCCAAATTTTTCGTTGTGCAGCGCAGCAAGGCATTCGGGGTTTCATGGACGGAACCAGCGGCCCCCATCCGAGCCGACCCACCCCCTGAAACAAAAACGCCGGGCCCGTTTTGCGGACCCGGCGTTTGGCGTTTATGCGATCAGGGCTATTTCGGCGTGACGTGCCACAGGCCGCCCTTGGTGTCGTCTTCCAGCATCCACAGCGAACCGTCGGGCGCCACTTCCACATCGCGGATGCGGTGACCGACATTCCAGCGCTCGGCCGGCTTGGCATTGCCCTGGGCGTCAAAGGCGATGCGGTTCAGCGAGGTGGTCGCCATGCCGCCGATCAGCGCGCTGCCCTGCCAGGGGAAAAGCGTGCCCTTGTAGAAGGTCAGGTTGCCGGGCGCGATGACGGGCGTCCAATAGACCACCGGCTTGGTCATGGTGGGCTGGGTTTCGAAACCGGGGATCGGCACGCCGTTATAGTTCTGGGCGAAACGCGCCAGCGGCCAGCCGTAATTCTTGCCCTTTTCGATCAGGTTCAGCGCATCGCCGCCCTTGGGACCATGCTCCATTTCCCACAGCCGGCCATCGGGCGCGAAGGCGATGCCATAAGGCGTGCGATGACCGGTGGTCCACACTTCCGACGGCGTCATGTTCTTGCCGGGGAATTTGTAGGTATAGGCCGTCGGCGCGGTCTTGGCCGCTTCGGTGTCGGTCGGCGGATTGATGATGTTCACGCTCTGCGCGCCGGTCTTGCCGAAGTTCGGATTGTCCGGCGACGGCTTGCCGTCCAAGGTCAGGTGCAGAATCTTGCCCAGCGGCTGGTTGGGATCCTGGGCCGGGGTGAAACGCTGGCGGTCACCAACGGTCAGGAACAGCGAATTGCCGTCGGGCGCAAAGGCAACAGCGGCGCCGAACTGGCCGCCGCGGCCGCGCGCGCCGTCACGCCAGATCACCTTGAGATCGTTCAGGCTCACCGAACCCGGCTTGCCGTCATCGATCACCAGCTTGGCCTTGGCCAGCGCCAGGCTGGAGCCGGAGATGCCGCCGATGGTGCCCGGCTCGGAATAGGTCAGATAGACGGTGTTGTCGGTCGCATAGTGCGGCGAGACATAGATGCCCAGCATACCGCCCTGGCCGCCATACAGCGCGGCCGGATAGTTCAGCACCGGGCGCTTCATGCCCTGCGGCGTGACCAGCCAGATGGGGCCGACCTTTTCGGTCACCAGCATGCGGCCGTCCGGCAGGAAGGCCAGGCGCCAGGGCAGATTGAAGGTGGCGACCGACGCCATGTTGAAGGGAAGAGACGCTTCCGGCTTCTGTTCGCCCAGGTTGGGCTGGGCCGCGGCAGCCGTCGAAGCCAGCGCCAGAGCCACAGCGAATTTCGAGAATTTCATTGGTCGTTCTCCCCTATGCGCGCGAATGCGCGCCCAATATGGGGCGTAGTTTTATAGGCGGAACCGGGGGGTGGCAACCGGCGGCGTTCGCCGCGCAAAACGGTCCACTGGACCGTTTTTCCAAACGCGGCGAACCCCGTTTTGACCCGGTTTTGGCCCCCGTTTTGGCCTCAGTTTCCGGGCGGCTGGTCCGTCTGGAAATAGTGGACCTGGCCTTCCTTGCTGCGCGGGGTGATCGCCATGCGGATGCTGCGGCCGGTATTGGGGCAGCTGGTGGCGCGGTGCCAGCGTTCCTCGTTGGCGTTCAGCAGGTCGCCATACTGGCCATGCACCACGCCCTCGCCCGAGATCAGGGCGCAGACCTGGCCATACACGTTCAGCCAGACCTCCTGCATGTTCTCGTGGAAATGGCCCCAGCTGGTGTCAGGCGGCAGCGCCGTGATGTTGTTGCCGATATTCAGGTTGGACGAGGTGTGGCCGTCATAGAGGAAGCGCTCGCCCTTGCGGTCGGAGGCGCCATATTCGTCGACATTGAAGAACGGCACGTTGAAGCTGTCATAGCCGCCGGTGGAGGTGATCTTGGTCTTCACATATTTCCAGCCCTTGATGGGCGTGGGCGTTTCGCTTTCCGGATAGGACGGCGCCTGGTTGGCCGGCGTGGTGCGATAGAACACCACCGGCTCATTGCCCACCGTTTCCAGGCAATAGGACAGGCGCGGCGCGACATTGAACACCCAGCCCTTGGGCAGCACCTTGGGCTCCTGTCCGTCGATGGTGACTTTCAGCTGGCCGCTATAGACCCAGCCCCAGGCACGGTCGTCGGCGTAGAAGATGCACTTGGACTTGTCGCCCGGCGCCATCTGGACATAGCGGCCGTCGAAATCGCGGTTCAGCAGCACCTTCTGTTCCCAGCGGGCCTGGCCCTTGTGCATCTTCAGCACGTCGGCGATGTGCCAGATCGGCCGGTTGATCTTGCCATAGGGCGTTTCGGGATCCTTCTGCGCCGCCCACACGGTGCGCTGGGGACCAGTTTCGCCGCCGGCCTGCGACCACCAGTTGGCGGGCGGCGTCTTGGAGGCGTCCTGCGCCAGCGCAGGCGCGGCCACCAGCGCAAAAGCCAATGCCGCCAAGACCGGTGATTTCATGAAAGCCTCCCAGGATATTTTTTATGACGGTACGGCGGTTATGGACCGACGACAAGCATCCCCTAGACGGATCAGGCAGGACAAATCCGCTATCCGATGGGGTGATGAGCTTTCCAAAACTGTCGGCAGCGAGATATAACCGCCGCCCGGACGCGGGTGTAGTTCAATGGTAGAACGGCAGCTTCCCAAGCTGCATACGTGGGTTCGATTCCCATCACCCGCTCCAGTGCCATTTGATAGCAGCAGATCATGACTAACGAAGCGGAAGTCCTGGCCGCATTGGACAAGCCCTACGCGCTCTATGCATTGCAGCAGCGGGTTGATCCCAGCAACAAGAGCACCGACGCCCTACAGGACCTCTTGATGCGGATGCGAACAGCCGGAAAAGTGAAGTTCGACATCAAGACCGGGAAATGGGCGAAAGCCTGACCGGCGGCATTTTCCTTCTCAGGAGCGCACCATGTCCGATCACGAACTGCAGGTTTTTGATTCCACCGCCATGCCGTGGGAGGAGCGCTTCGTCCCCCAACTGGGCAAGGCGCTGTTCGCCAAGGCCTTCTTGGAAGATCCCGATACCGGCGTGACGGTGCGGATGGTGAAATACCCCGCCGGCTTCATGAACGCCTGGCACACACATCCCTGCGCCCATGGCATGTTCGTGCTGGAAGGCACCCTGGTCACCCACAAGGGCAACTTCGCGCCGGGTAATTTCGTCTGGTTTCCACAAGGCATGCGGATGGAGCATGGCGCGACCCAGACCGAAGACGTCACCGTGCTGTTCATCACGAATAAAAAATTTGAGATATGGTACGAAAAATCCGTCGGCACATGAGCCGTCCGTTTTCCATCGCCCATCTCAGCCTGATCGACACCGCACCTGCGGACCTGATCCGCATCGCCGCCGCGGCGGGCTACGACCTGGTGGATTTGCGTCTTGCGCCCGCCACCCCAACCGATCCCGTCTACAGCCGCAGCGACTTGCAGCGGCTTGCCACCGACCTGGCGCCGCTGCTGCGCGATGTGGGGCTGCGCGTCTGGGACGTGGAGATCATCCGGCTGAAAGACGATACCGACCCGAAGCACTGTCTGCCCCTGATGGAGGCAGCCGCCCATCTGGGCGCGCGGCGCATGAAGCTGGTTTGCGACACCCAGGATCACGCGCGCGCATCTGCCCTGCTGGCCGAGTTCGCGCAAATTGCCGTCCCGTTCGGCCTGACATTGGACCTGGAATATATGGTGTTCTCCGGCGTCAAATCGCTGAAGGCCGCGCAGGCGGTGGTGGCCTCGGCGTCGCAATCCCATCTGCGCGTGCTGGTGGACGCCTTGCACTGGGCGCGGGCGGGCGATGATGCGGCCGGCATCCGCGCCGCCCTGCCCGTCCTGGACTATGTGCAGCTGTGCGATGCGCCCGCTGCCGCGCCGGTCGGCCGCGAGGCGCTGATCGCGGAAGCGCGCACCAGCCGCCTGCCGCCCGGCGAAGGCGCGCTGGCGCTGGAAGACCTGCTGGCGGCGATGCCAAAGGATTGCGTCGCCAGTCTGGAAGTGCCGCTGCCGCCGGGCCATGATCCCGCCGCGCATGCGCGCCGGCTGCTGGCGGCGGCGCGGGCCGTTTGCGGGGAAACATGACACCATTGCGCATTGCCGTGCTGGGCGCCGGCCTGATCGGCAAGCGGCACATCCAGACCATTTTGGCCGCGCCCCATGCCGGCGAGCTGGTGGCGGTGGCCGATCCGGTGGCGGACCCCAGGGCTTTCGACCTGGGCGCCGCCGCATGGTTTACCGATGCAACCCAGATGCTGGACCGCGTGCGGCCCGAAGCGGTCATCCTGGCCACGCCCAACGCCCTGCATGCCGGCCAGGGCAAGCTGGCCTGCGAACGCGGCATTCATTTCCTGGTCGAAAAGCCGGTGACGGCCACATTGGACGAAGCCGCCGAACTGGTCCGGGCCGTGGACGGCAGCGGCGTGAAGACGCTGGTGGGTCATCACCGCCGCTATCTGGCGGCCATCCAGGACGCCAAGCGGCGCATCGCGGGCGGCGAGCTGGGTGAACTGGTTGCCGCCTCGGTGGTGTGGGCGACGCGCAAGCCCGATCCTTATTTCGACACCGCCTGGCGCACGCAGGCCGGCGGCGGGCCGCTGCTGATCAACGCCATCCACGAGATCGACATGCTGCGTCACCTGTGCGGCGAAATCGCCGCCATCACCGGCATGACCAGCAATGCCCGGCGCGGCTTTGCCGTGGAAGACAGCGCCGCCGCCAGCTTCGCCTTCGCCAATGGCTGCCTGGGCACCCTGATCTGCACCGATGCCGGTTTTTCCCCCTGGACCATCGAACAGGGCACGCAGGAAAATCCCAATTTCGCCTTCACCGGGCAAAGCGCCTATCGCCTGGTCGGCACCCAGGGCAGCCTGGAGATGCCGGTGCTGCGCCACTGGGGCGCGAAAATTCCCGGCGAAATCGGCTGGGACCGCCCGATTGTGGCCACCGACATTACCGTGCCCTGGCACGATCCCTATATCGCGCAGCTGGAGCATTTCCAGCGCATGATAAGGCAGGATGAACCCGCAATGGTCTGCGTGCGCGACGGCGCCAATACCCTGGCGGCGACCCTGGCGGTGGCGCAATCGGCCGCCCAGGGCCGCCCATGCGCGCCCCGCATCTTCTGACCGGAACCATTCTCTTCAAAATGTACTCAAACCATCGAATGTCCGTTTTTTAGGGATTGCGGAAACGCGCGGGCAAACTGTGTCCGCTAGCCTCGCATCAACTTCACACCGGGGCATATTATGAAAAACTTGATTTCGAACTTCCTGAAGAATGACGCCGGCGCCACCGCTATCGAGTATGGCCTGATCGCCGCCCTGAT
>CANGRN010000092.1 GCA_947455695.1 Alphaproteobacteria bacterium | reverse complement strand
GGTCATAGCCATAATCCTTGGGATGATCGGGAACCACCGACAGCAGCACATCGGCGGTGGACTGCACCACCGGCAGCAGCCGCGCCTCGGTCACCCAGCGGGGATGCTGCTTGATGGGCACGAAATAGGTGAAGGCCAGATAGGCCAGCCCGACCAGCACCATGCCCCGCACCACCCCAAAGGCGACGCCGGCGGCGCGGTCCAGCGGCCCGATGGGGGAATTTTTCACGCTTTCGCTGAAACGATGGCTCATAAAGGCTAGGGGAATGAAAACCACCAGGAACACCCCGGCATAGGCGATCAGCGAGGACAGCCAGAGCGCATCCACCATGCCGCGCGTCAGCGGGATCACATAGGGGCCGAAATAGAGGCAGGCAAAGGCCGCCGCGACCCATTCAAAGACCGTCAGGGTTTCCCAAAGGAACCCGCGCCACGCCGCATAGCCGGCCGACACGATGATGATCAGCACGATCAGGCAGTCGAGGAAGGAGACCGACAGGTTCATGATTCGAGTTTAGCACGCCGGGGCTGGGGCTCAGGAGCGAATCTGAGCAGGTCCGCGACACTGATAATCTCGGTTAACGTCAGGCCCGCCGCCCCGGCTTTTGTGCCGGCGGGGACGAAAGCGGTCTTAAAACCCAGCTTGGCGGCCTCCTTCAGCCGGGCATCGGCCTGGGGCACCGGCCGGATGTCGCCGGACAGGGAAATTTCCCCGAAAAACACGCAGTCGCGCGGCAAGGGCTCTCCGCCAAAGGACGATACCAGCGCGGCGGCTGCCGCCAGGTCGGCGGCGGGCTCGCCGATCTTCAGCCCGCCCGCGACGTTCAGATAGACATCGGAGGCGCCGATTCCAACCCCGGCGCGGGCGTCCAGCACCGCCAGAATCATGGCCAGCCGCCCGGTATCCCAGCCCACCACGGCGCGGCGCGGCGTGCCGTAACTGGTGGGCGATACCAGCGCCTGGATTTCGCACAGCAGGGGCCGGGTGCCTTCCAGCCCGGCGAACACCGCGGTGCCCGGCGATACCGACTTGCGGTCGCCCAGAAACAGCGCGCTGGGATTGGCGACTTCCGCCAGCCCCGTGCCGGTCATCTCGAACACGCCGATTTCGTCGGTGGCGCCGAAGCGGTTCTTGGTGGCGCGCAGCACCCGGAAATGATGGCCGCGCTCGCCTTCGAAATAGAGCACCGCATCCACCAGATGCTCGACCGCCTTGGGGCCGGCGATCTGGCCGTCTTTTGTCACATGGCCCACCAGCAGCAGCGCCGCGCCCGAGGCCTTGGCATAGCGCACAAGATCGAAGCTGGCGGTGCGCACCTGGGCGATGGTGCCGGGCGCCGCATCCAGCGCGCCGGTCCACAAGGTCTGGATGGAATCGATGGCGATGATGGCCGGCGGCCTGCCCTTTTCCAGGGTGGCCAGAATGTCCTCGACACAGGTGGCGGCGCCCAGCATCAGCGGCGCATCGGCCAGGCCCATGCGGGCGGCGCGCATGCGCACCTGCGCCATCGCCTCTTCGCCGGAGATGTAGATGGCATGGCCGCCATTCTGGGCGAACTTGCCCAGCGCCTGCAGGATGATGGTGGACTTGCCGATGCCCGGATCGCCGCCGACCAGCAGCGCGGAACCCGGCACAAGGCCGCCGCCGGTGACGCGGTCGAACTCGTTGATGCCGGTGGGACGGCGCTGGGGCGGCGCGTCCTCCGTCTTCAAATCTTCCAGGGTGATGGCGCGGCCCTTCACCCGGCGCGAGGCGCCGCTGCCCAAGGGCGGGGCGACGCCTTCCTCGACGATGGTGTTCCAGGCGTTGCAGGCCTCGCACTTGCCCGACCATTTGGCATGGGTCGCGCCGCAGGACTGACAGACATAGGAGGCGGTTTTGGCCATGATTCTAGTTTAGCACAGCCGTCAACCGGGGTCAGGACCGCGGTTTCTGCAGCTGCCAGTTGAGGTGGCTTTGCACCGCCGGCCATTCGGGCGCGGTGATGGAATAGACCACCGTGTCGCGGAGGGTGCCGTTCGGCATGATGGCGTGGGCCCGCAGGGTGCCGTCCAGTTTTGCGCCCAGCCGCTCGATGCCGCGCCGGCTCTGGGTGTTCAGCACATGGGTGCGGAACTCCACCGCGATGCAGTCCCTGTCCTCGAAAGCGTGGGTCAGCAGCATCAGCTTGCATTCGGTGTTCAGCGGCGTGCGCTGCACGGATTTGCGATACCAGGTCGAGCCGATCTCCAGCCGCCGGTTCGCGGCGTCGACATTCATGTAGGTGGTCATGCCCACCGGCACCTTGTCGGCATTGAGCACGGTGAAGGGCAGCATGCTGCCTTTTTCCTGCAAGCCCAGGCGGCGGCCGATTTCCGCCCTCATGCCCTCGGGCGACGGGATGGCGGTGTACCACAGCTTCCACAGCTCGCCGTCGCGCACCGCCTCGCACAACGCGTCGTGATGGTCATGGGACAGCGGCACCAGCCGCGCGTGGCGGCCTTTGAGCGTGATAGGTTCGAGGAACGCCACCTACGCCTTCACGGCCATCTTGATGGGGCCTTCGGCCTTGCCGTGGATGAACTGGTCGACATAGGGGTTGCCGCTATGGTCGATGCCGCTGGTCGGGCCCTGCCAGATGATCTTGCCGCCATAGAGCATGGCGATCTTGTCGGAGATTTTCCGCGCCGAGGTCATGTCATGGGTGATGGACAGGGCCGTGGCGCCGACATCCTTCACCGTGGAGACGATCAAATCGTTGATGATGTCGGCCATGATGGGATCAAGACCCGTGGTCGGCTCGTCGAAGAAGATGATTTCCGGATCGGCGGCGATGGCGCGGGCCAGGCCCACGCGCTTCTGCATGCCGCCCGACAGTTCCGACGGCGACAGGAATGCCACGTCCTGCGTCAGCCCGACCTTGGCGAGTTTCTCGATGGCGATGTCGCGCGCCTTGGCGCGGGCCATGCCGCGGCCCTGGATCAGCCCGAAGGCGACATTTTCCCACACCGGCAAAGAGTCGAACAGGGCGCCGCCCTGGAACAGCATGCCGAACTTCTTCATCACCCGGTCGCGCGCCGCGCCGTTGATGTGGGTGATGTCCTCGCCATCCACCAGGATGGTGCCCTCGTCCGGGCGGATGATGCCCAGGATGGACTTGATGGTGACCGACTTGCCGGTGCCCGAACCGCCGATGATCACCAGCGATGAGCGTGGCTCCACGGTCAGGTCGACGCCGTCCAGCACGACCTTGGAGCCGAACCGCTTCTTGACGCCAATGAGCTGGATCTTGGGTGTGGTCATTTGTGGAACAACAGCGCGGTCAAGACATAGTCGGCGGCCAGGATCAGGATCGAGGAGGACACCACCGCATAGGTGGTGGCGTTGCCCACGCCCTGCGCCCCGCCCTTTGAGTTAAAGCCATTGTAGCAGCCCATCAGCGCCACGATGAAACCGAACACCGCCGCCTTGATCAGGCCGGAAGTGATGTCGTCGTTATGGGCAAAATCCCAGGTATTCTTGAGATAGGCCGATCCGTTGAAGTCCAGGCTGTAGACCGAGACGACATAACCGCCCATCACGCCGATGCTGTCGCCGATCAGGGTGAGGATGGGCATGGAGACTACCGCCGCCACGATGCGCGGCGCCACCAGATACTTGATGGGGTTGGTGGCCAGGGTGGTCAGGGCATCGATCTGTTCGGTCACCTTCATGGTGCCGATCTCGGCGGCGATGGCCGCGGCGACGCGGCCGGCGATCATCAGGCCGGCGATCACCGGGCCCAGCTCGCGGGTGATGCCCAGCACCACCACCTGGGGCACGATGGCCTCGGCGCCGAAACGGTTGCCGCCCAGGTAGATCTGCAGCGCCAGCACGCCACCCATGAAGAAGGCGGTCAGGCCCACCACCGGCAGGGAATAGTAGCCGATGCGCATCATCTGGATGAGGATCAGGCGGAAATAGATCGGCGGGCTGACGATACCGGCCAGCGCCTTGCCCGTGAACAGGGCCAGCGCGCCGATATGGGCCAGCACCGTCATCACGGCGCGGCCGATCCTTGCGAAGATATTCATTGCCCGTATGCCCTCGGCACCCGGTGCAGCCGGGTGAGTATCTCATATTCGTTGGTGCCGGCGCTTGCCGCCACTTCGCCCAGGCTCAGCGTGTCGCCCAGCAGCTCGGCCTCATCGCCGATGCGCGGCGGCGCGGCCAGGTCGCTGACGTCCAGGGTGATCGTGTCCATCGAGACGCGTCCCACAAAGGGCACCCGCACTCCGCCAAGCACAGCCACGCCCTTGCCCGACAATGTGCGAGGCATGCCGTCGGCATATCCGAGCGCCACGGTGGCGATCATGGTGGGCCTTTTTGCGCGGAACGTGGCTGCGTAGCCAACGCTTGCCCCTGAGTCAATTCGGCGGACCTGCAGCACCTTGGCGGTCAGCACCGCGGCGGTCTGCATCAGGTTCGCCGCACCTTTGCCCGTGCCTTCCTGCGCCTGCGGATTGGCGCCGTACAGCGCCACGCCGGGCCGCACCAGGTCGAAGTGATACTCCATGCCCAGCATGGCGCCATGGGATGCGGCCAGGCTGGCGGGCGCGGGCGGCAGCATGGCCAGCGCCTGCTTGAAGCGCGACAACTGCTCGCCATTCATCGGGTTGGACTGTTCGTCGCTGCAGGCCAGGTGGCTCATCACCAGCACCGGGTTGATGCCGGCAAGGCGCTTGGCATGTTCGCCCGACAGGATCGCCAGTTCATCGCCCGGCAGGCCCAGCCGGTTCATGCCGGTATCGACATGCAGCACCGCATCCAGCTTCGATGTGCCGACACCGGCCGCCGCGCTCCAGGCCGCGATCTGGCCCAGGCTGTTGAGCACCGGCGTCAGGCGATGGCGGATCAGCGCCGGCACCGCATCGGCATCGGCCCCGTCCAGCACGAAGATGCGGGACTGCGGCACGGACTTGCGCAAGGCGATGGCTTCTTCCAGCCGCGCCACGAAAAAGGAATCGCATCCGGCCTGCGCCAGCGCCGGCGCGATTCTCTCCGCGCCCAGGCCATAGCCGTCTGCCTTGACCACCGCCGCCACCGCCGTGGGCCCGGCCATGCGGCGATAGGTGCGGTAATTGGCGACAATGGCCGGCAGACGCACGGTCAGGCGCGCCGCCTGGAAATCATTCCCCTCCGTCATGGGGTCAGGATGGCGGGCGGCAAGCTTGGCGTCCATCAATTATCGCCTGTCGCGGAGCGCATGCCCGGGGACACATGCATGCAAGGGGTGTTCTGCAGGATGGGACAGCCGCCCTGCCCCGGAATGATGCCGTTGCGGACATCGGCGCCGATGCGGTCCTGGCCCGTATTGATCCCGAACTGGGTGTCGGGCGCTTCCTTCAGGCGGGGCAGGACACTGCGCGGCACCATCACCAGGGTGCCGTTGGGCAGCCGCATGCCGCGCCAGGGATACAGGCCGCAGCGCTCGCGTTCGGCGCTGGTCAGATGCTCCCAGCTGCCGGCATCGCAGGCCAGCGAGCGGCCCACCGCGCCCAATATGTCGCCGGGCTGTCCGCCATTGGTCCTGGTATCTTCCTCTTTCTGAACCGGCGGCGGCTTGGGCACCACGATCGGCGCCGCCAGCATGCGGGGCGGCGCCTCGGTGAGAATTTCCGGATTGATGGGCTTCTCGGGCGGCGGGCGGTTGTTGCCCGGCATGGTCAAGGTGAGGATGGTCTCGATCAGCGGCCGGCTCTTCATGTCGAAGGGGTGCACCGCCAGCACGAAGAAAAAGAAGAACAGGACATGCAGCAGCGTGGTGACCGCCGTGGAGACGGCCTTGGACCTGGCCGCACGGCGCTGTTCCTCGGGCCCCAAAGGACCGGTTCCGGGACGCAAAAACGGGTGCGTCAGGGCTAAATCGCTGGCCAAAAGCTGGTATCCGTCAAACGCTTCCCGCGTCCCCACCATATAGAAGCGCGGCAGCAGGAAAAACAGGGCCAAAACCCCGGTAAGTCAGCGGGTTAATGGCGGAAAACCGGCAAAAATGCTAACGCCAGTGTCATGCAGACCTACCTGATCAACCTGGGGCGGCGGCCCGACCGGCTTGCGGCCATGACCGCGCAAGGCGCGGCGCTGGGCCTTGTCCTGGACCGGGTGGAAGCGTGCGATGCGGCGGCGGCCCCGCCGCAGACGCTGGACCGCTGGTTTGCGCAAGGCGGGCCGCTGGGCGAGATCCCGCGCGGCGACAAGGCGTGCCTGTTGTCGCACCGCGCCGCCTGGGAATTGTTCCTGGCCGGCCCCAATGCGCATGCCGCCTTCCTGGAAGATG
>CANGRN010000091.1 GCA_947455695.1 Alphaproteobacteria bacterium | reverse complement strand
TATTGCGTGCTGATGCCCAACACCCCGCGCGGCGGCGGCATTTCGCGCAAGATCACGAATGCGGCCGACCGCAAGCGCCTCAAGAGCGCCGCCCAGGGGCTGGAACTGCCCGAGGGCATGGGCCTGATCATCCGCACCGCCGGCGAGAGCCGCAGCCGGATCGAGATCCGCCGCGACTATGACTATCTGCTGCGGCTGTGGGACACGATCCGCGAAAAGACCCTGTCCTCCAACGCGCCGGCCTGCGTCTATGAGGAAGGCGACCTGATCAAGCGCGTCATCCGCGACCTGTACAACAAGGATGTGCAGGACGTGGTGGTGGAAGGCGAAGAGGGCTTCCGCAACGCCAAGGACTTCATGCGCATGCTGATGCCCAGCCATGCCAAGTTCGTCCATCACTACAAGGACACGGTGCCGCTGTTCCAGCGCATGCACATCGAAGCCCAGCTGGATTCGATGTTCTCGCCCACCGTCACGCTCAAGTCGGGCGGCTATATCGTCATCAACCAGACCGAAGCGCTGGTTTCGATCGACGTGAACTCCGGCCGCGCCACCCGCGAGCATTCCATCGAGGAAACCGCGCGCAAGACCAACCTGGAAGCGGCGTCGGAAGTGGGCCGCCAGCTGCGTCTGCGCGACCTGGCCGGCCTGATCGTCATCGACTTCATCGACATGGAAGAAGGCCGCAACGACCGCGAGGTCGAGAAGCGCCTGCGCGATGCGGTGAAGAACGACCGCGCCCGCGTGCAGATCGGCAAGATCTCGCAGTTCGGCCTTCTGGAAATGTCGCGCCAGCGCCTGCGCGCCGGCGTGCTGGCGGGGTCGACCGTCCCCTGCCCCCATTGCGACGGCCAGGGCATCGTGCGCTCGGTGGAATCCACCGCGCTGCGCGTCCTGCGCGGCATCGAGGAGGAAGCCGAGAAGAACCGCGCCGCCGCGGTCACGGTCAAGATCGCCAATGACGTGGCGATCTACATCCTGAACCAGAAGCGCCATGAACTGTCGCGCATCGAAACCGAGCACGGCATGGACATCTCCTTTGTCCCGAAGGATGGCCTGTCGGCCGGTTCCTTCGAGCTGGAACGCACCAAGAGCCGCGATCCGGGCGAGCGTCCGCGCAATTCGGCGGTGAGCATCGAGGCGGGCTTTGTGCCCTCCACCGAGCCTGAGCCGGACTATGTCGAAGAGATCGACGAGGAAGAGGAATTCATCGAAGCCGACAATGCCCGCGAAGAGTCCGAAGAGGATGACGGCGAGGAACGCCCCGCCGCTTCGGGCGAACGGGGTGATCGCGGCGAACGCGATGGCGGCCGCAAGCGCCGCCGCCGCGGCGGCCGTGGCCGCAACCGCGACCGCGAAGGCGGCCCGCGTCCCACCGGCGCCGACACCGGCGTGGCGGCAGCTGCGCCCGTCGAAGCCCAGGCTGCGATCGCGTCATCGGACGACAGCGAATTCGAACCCGCCCAGCCCGGCGCACCGCTGGACGAGAATGGGCAGCCGCGCCGCAAGCGCCGCCGCCGCCGTGGCCGCCGTGGCGGCCGCGACCGCGCCGACCGTCCCCAGGGCGAAAATGGCGCCCCCCAGATCGCCGAGCCGGTGGACCGTTTCGGCGCCGTCCCGGACGAGATCGACACCACACCCACCGACACGCGCCATGCGCCCGGTGCGCCCTCCACGCCGGTCTGGTCACTCCAGGACGATATTCCCGACACCACGCCGACCGACGACAAGCCGGTGAGAAAGGGGTGGTGGCAAAAGGCCTTTGGCGGCGAATAACGCCGGCGAGACGGAAAAGAAAAAGGCCGCGATCCTGTCGCGGCCTTTTTTATTGTTTGTCCGTCTTGGGCAGCGGCAGCACATCGCGCGCCCAGGGCAGCGCGGACTCGCACCAGATTTCGCGCTGGGGCGGCAGCGCGGCACGTTCCGCCATCACGCCGATGCGCAAATTATAGGTCTTCGCGCCTACCGCGTCCGTGGCATAGAGGGGCGAGCCGCAATCCCCGCAAAAAGCCTGGAGGCGGCGGTTGCCGCTCTCGGCCGTCTTCACATAGGTCCTGGGCGTGCCCTTCAGCAGCCGGAAATCCTCCACCTTCGCCGGGACCGAGGCGCGGAACGCCGCGCCCGAAAGCGTCTGGCAGTCGATGCAATGGCAGATCACCGCGCGCGCGGGATCGACTTCGGCCTCATAGGCAATGGCGCCGCAATGACAATTGCCGTGTACCCTCATCGAACCTCCTGCCGTGCCGCTCGCCCAAGCTCGCGGCGTTCGTCACTCGAAATGGTCCGCCGGACCATTTCGCTCGCCTGCGGCGAAACGCTCCTCACTATCGGGCAGCCGTGATTTCGGCCGCCGCGGCCGCACCATGGGAGCCGGGATCGCTGAGCGCCACGCAGGACGTTTCATCGCAGGAAATCATGTTCACGGTGTCATAGGGCGCCGTGCCGGTGCCGCGCAGGTCGCCGCGCTTGCCCAGCGTGCGCCCGCCCGCCCCCGACAGCAGCGCATTGATGGCGGCCGCCGTGCCGGCAGGACCGCCGGCGCCCACGCCGGCCATTGCCACCTGGCCGCCCGATGCGCCGATCACCGGCGTCAGGAAGGCCGAGGCCAGGCCGGCCTGGGTAGAGGGTGTCAGGCCCAGCACCACGCCGGTGCCGGCCGCCGTACGCGCCGAACCGAAGGGTCCATTCATGGTCACGGCGCAGGACGCAGCACCGCCATTGATGTCGACCGCGGCAAAGCCGGTGGAACCCATGTCATGCGGCAGGGCGCCGACGCCGAACGCCGCCAGGGTCTGGCTCACTGCCGCCTGCGGATTGCGGGTGCGCGAAAGATTGTCCGTCATCGCCGCCGAGAAGGCGCCCGCGCCCGTGCGTGTGCCGGGCATGTAGGCGATCATCCCGCCCAGGGGCCGCTGGCGCGCCGGACCTTGCTGCGCCGTGGTGGCGGCAAGTTCGGCTTCGCTGATGCCGCCGCCTTGTGCCGTGGAATAGGCCACGATGCGCGCCGCCACGTCACCCTTGTAGAAGCCGTCCGCGCCGCCTTGGCGGATCGCGCTCAGGGTCACGCCCAGCGGCACGTTCTTGGTCTCTGTCCCCGCAGCGCGGGGCGCGCCGGTTTCGTCCAGGAATTCCGCCGACAGCGCCGCATCCAGCCGCACCACGCTCTGCGCCGCGGCCAGCCGCACCGCCAGCGCCTGGGATACCGGAAATCCGGTGGAGGCATAGGCTTCGCCCGGGCCCACCACGCGCTGCCACGGCAAGGCGCCATACTGGCGATGCATCTCGGCAAAGCCCTTCACGGCGCCGGGCAAGGCATAGGCGCCGGCACCGCGTGGCGCCTTGGTGAGGAAATCGAATTCGGTGACCTGGCCGGACGCGTCACGCACCAGGCAGATGCCGCCGCCGCCAAGTCCCGCCGCCACCGGATAGGTCGCAACCATGGTGAAGAACATGGTGGCCACCGCATCCACCGCGCTGCCGCCCGACGTCAGCGCGCCCGCGCCGGTGCGCGCCGCCAGGGGTTCGTCCGCCACCGCGACGCCGCCGCGCTGGGCCAGGCTGACTTCGCTGGCGGTATAGGTCTGCGGCGCATCTTCACCCAGCCCCAGGGTCGAGGCGGTATGGTCGCCAAGGGATTCGATGGTCTGGCAACCACCCAGCATCAGGGCCTGCGCAGTAACAAGGGCGAGTAACCGTTTGGACAGCATGAAAGGGGCGTAATCCTTGAAGGGCCTTGAGAAACCTCTTATGCCCCAGCCTGCGCCGAACCGCCACCGTTTGACCAATCTGGCCCCTCCCCCTAGGTTCTGGCCCAATATGGGGTCGGTTTTGGGCGGGGCATCAGGAGTACAGGCTTGTCGCTGAAATCGCCCAGTTCCGCCTCCCATTCCCATTGGCGCAAACTCACATTCGCCGCCGGTTTCACCGCCACCTTGCTGGCCTATGGCTTGCCGGCGCAGGCCCAGGGAATCGGCCTGCTGCGCGATACCGAGACCGAGGAAGCGCTGCGCAGCTATGAGGCGCCCCTGGCGCGCGCCGCCGGCCTGAATCCCATTCCCAAGGTCTGGCTGGTCAACGCCAACGAGATCAACGCGTTTGCCACCTATGGCGATGGCGGCGAGAATATCTTCATCTTCTCCGGCATCCTGCTTTGGCTGAAGAAGCCCAACGAGCTGATCGGCGTGATGGCGCACGAGACGGGTCACATCTCGGCCGGGCACCTGTCGCGCGGCCAGTACGGCATGAAGAAGGCCATGATCCCAATGCTGCTCTCGATGGTGGCGGGCATCGGCGCGATGATCGCGGGCGCCGGTGAAGTGGGCATGGCCATCATGGGCATCGGCCAGTCCTATGCCATGGCGCAGATGGCGGCCTTCACCCGGGTGCAGGAATCCACCGCCGACCAGATCGCCGCCAAGCTGCTTCTGGCCACGCACCAGTCGCCGATGGGCATGTATCAGACCTTCCAGCGCTTCGCGAACGAAGAGGCGATGAGCGCCTACAAGCTGGACAAGTTTGCCGTCGATCATCCGTCCGGCCAGGACCGCGTCTTCGACCTGAACGACATGGTGGAATCCTCCCCCTATCGCGAAGTGCAGGATTCCCCGGAAGTGATGCACACCTGGCAGATGATCCAGGCCAAGCTGGCGGGCTATGTGCTGCCGGTGAAGGATGCGCTGATCCGCTATCCCGAAAGCGACCAGAGCGAGCCGGCGCGCTATGCCCGCACCATGATCTACATGCGCCAGCCCAACTTCCAGAAGGCGCTGGCGGCGGCGAACGGACTGATCGCCGAGGAGCCCAACAATCCCTATTTCTACGAAGTGCGCGGCCAGATCTATATGAGCCTGACCAAGCCGGCGCTGGCGATCCCCGACTATCAGAAGGCGGTGCGGCTGCGCCCGCGCGCGCCGCAGCTGCTGCTGGCGCTGGCGACCGCCCAGCTCGCCACCCAGGATGCCTCGCAGGCCGCGCCGGCGCTTCAGAACCTGAAGGCCGCGACCCTGGTGGAGGATGACGACATCTTCACCTGGTACCAGACCGCCCAGGCCTACAGCATGCTGAACAACGAGCCGATGGCGAACCTGTCCACCGCCGAGCTCTGGTACAATGCCGGCGACATGCGCAAGGCGATGGTGTTTGCCACCCGCGCCCGGGGCAAGCTGCCCCAGGGCAGCTCGGACTGGCAGCGCGCCAATGACATTCTTGGCGCCGCCGCCCCCCTGGCGGCGCAACAACGACGGGGCTGAACATGCGGGTTTTCGTCATCACTCTTGCGGGCGCCATCGGCGGCGCGGCGCTGGCCGTGGCCATCATCCTGACCCTGGCGCAGAACGGCATGATGCCGATCAACGACCGGCAGATGCAGACCTATCTGATGCAGCATCCCGACCTGGCGCCGGCCATGATGGGCCAGGCCCAGATGCTGGAAGAGCGCAAGCAGAAGATGGCGCAGGCCGAAGCCATCCGGAAGATCGGCCACAGCGCCTTCTTCGATCCGGCCATCGCCTTTGTCACCGGCCCCGCCGACGCCAAATCCACGCTGGTGGAGTTCTATGATTACGACTGCCCCTATTGCCGCGCCTCGCTGCCGGCGGTGCGGAAATATTACGAGGCGCACAAGAACGACACGCGCTTCTCCTTCATCGAATTTCCCATCAAGCAGCTGCATGGCGAAAGCGCCATGCAGGCGGCGCGCGCCTCGCTGGCGGCACGGCGCCAGCCCGCCCATTACATGGACTTCCATTTCGCATTGCTGGGCCAGGAAGACGCCATCACCGAGCCGGTGATTTTCGTGGAGGCCCAGAAGGCCGGCATGGATGTGGCCAAGCTGAAGGCCGACATGGCCGACCCGGCCATCGAGAAATCGCTGCAGGCGTCCATCGCCCTGGCCCACAAGGTCGGCGTGGACGGCACGCCCACCTTTGTCCTGAACGGCAAATTCCATCCCGGCGCGCTGGATGAAGAGACCCTGGCCTCGGAGATGAAGAGCTAACCGGATGCGGTCCAGGCGAAGCTTTCTCACGCAGAATGCCGCCGGACCCAAGCTGGGAACACAGGAACCCAGTTCCGAAGAAAATTTCCGCCGCTTCCAGCGCTATGGGGTCACCCATATTTGCGGCTGGTACAAAATTGCCGATCCGGCGCGACTTTATCCCACCCTGGAAGAACTGAAGGCCGTCACCGATCTGGCGGCGCGCCACAAGCTGACGGTCCAGATGACCGACACCGCGGTCGGCCGCGGCGCGCACAGCGCCCTGATGCTGGGCGGCGATGGACGCGAACGCGAGATCGAAGCGTT
>CANGRN010000090.1 GCA_947455695.1 Alphaproteobacteria bacterium | reverse complement strand
GGGTCCTCGCTCGGAAATATCTTTGGAAAATGAAAGCGGCAGGCCAGGTCCCCGGCCTGCCGAAATTGAGATCAGACGACGCCATAGGCCAGCATGGCATCGGCGACTTTCTTAATGCCGGCGAGGTTGGCCCCGCGCACGTAATCGACATGGCCATCCTTCTCCTTGCCATATTCCAGGCAGCGCGAATGGATGCCCAGCATGATGTCCTTGAGCAGCTGCTGGAGTTCTTCTTCCTTCCAGGAGCGGCGGCCCGAGTTCTGGGCCATCTCCAGGCCGGACACGGCGACGCCGCCGGCATTGGCGGCCTTGCCCGGCGCATACAGGATGCGGGCCTTCTTGAAGACCTCGATGCCGGCCAGGTCGGTCGGCATGTTGGCGCCTTCCGACACCGCGATGCAGCCATTCTTGACCAGGGTTTCGGCGTCCGTGCCGTTCAGCTCGTTCTGGGTGGCGCAGGGCAGGGCGACGTCGCACTTGACGCCCCAGGGCCGTGCACCGCCGCCGGTGAAGGTGGCGCCTTTGAACTCCTTCACATACTCGGACATGCGGCCACGGCGCTTGGTCTTCAGCACCTTCACCCAGTCGATCTTTTCCTGGGTGATGCCGTCCGGGTCGTGGATGAAGCCTTCGGAATCCGACAAGGTGAGCACCTTGCCGCCCAGCTGCACGATCTTCTCGGCGGCATGGGTGGCGACGTTGCCGGAGCCGGAAATGACCGCCGTCTTGCCCGCAACGCTGTTCTTGTTGGCTTCCAGCATGTTCTGCAGGAAGTAGACCGCGCCATAGCCGGTGGCTTCGGTGCGGATCAGGCTGCCGCCATATTCCAGGCCCTTGCCGGTGAGCACGCCGGTGAACTCGTTGGTGATGCGCTTGTACTGGCCGAACATGTAGCCGATCTCGCGGCCGCCCACGCCGATATCGCCCGCCGGCACGTCGATGTCGGCACCGACATGGCGATACAGTTCGGTCATGAAGGACTGGCAGAAGCGCATCACTTCGTGATCGGACTTTCCCTTGGGATTGAAGTTGGAGCCGCCCTTGCCGCCGCCCATGGGCAGGCCCGTCAGGCTGTTCTTGAAGGTCTGTTCGAAGGCCAGGAACTTCAGCACGCTTTCGGTAACCGACGGATGGAAGCGGATGCCGCCCTTGTACGGTCCGATCGAATTGTTGTTCTGCACGCGCCAGCCGCGCTGGACGCGGATGTTGCCCTTGTCGTCTTCCCAGCAGACGCGGAACGAGATCACCCGGTCCGGCTCGGCGATGCGGCGCAGGATCTGGTACTCGTGATAGACAGGCTTGCCCTGGATGAAGTCGAAGATGTCGTGCGCGGCTTCGTGCACCGCCTGGACGAATTCCGGCTGGCCGGGATTGCGGCGCTCGACGCCCTTGATGAAGCCTTCCAGATCAACATGTTCCTTGGTCATCGGTCTTTCCTCGTTGTTGTGTTGGAAATGGATTTTATGAAGGGGTGACGTCGCGCACAGGCGCGAAGGTCACGGACATGCTGAGTGCGAAGGGCGAAATTGCAGGGCAGCAACCTGCGTCGCGCGCATATGGCAGGAACATCTGCGTCATTGCATGCGCGCCTCGGCATCAGGTTTCCTGCACCTTGTGGCGCACAAGAACCTGTTCGTCCGAGGAGCTCCCCAAAACCCCAAAAGAGTAAATCCCGGGGTTCCCGGAGAGTCAACGAAAGGGCCCATCAACGGTCTTCTAGTGCTTGATTTTTAAGCGCTTTGGACACTGACCTTCTGTCAAAAACTCGTCATGCAGCGAAGTCTCGCCGCGTCCCATGCGCGCCGCTTTCTGCTATAGGTCGAAACCTTTCCGCGAGGTCCTGTTGGCCGAGATACAGAACATCCTGCGCATCGCCGCCATCGGCCATCGCGTCATCTCGCTCGAGGACAGGGCTGCGGTCGCGCGCTCGGTCCGCGATATTCTGGCGGCCATCGGCCAGTGGCGCGCGCGCCCCGAAGGGCTTGAACTTGCGGTGATATCTCCTCTGGCGCAGGGCGCCGACCAGCTGATAGCCTGTGCCGGGCTGGAACAGGGCTACCGCCTCCAGGCCATCCTGCCGGCGTCACAGGCCGACTATGAAAAGACCTTCAACCTGGGCGATTTCGACGAGGAAATCGCCGCCTTCCGTGCCCTGCTGGACCAGGCGCGCCAGGGACTGGGGGCGGAGGAATTGCCCGGCGACCTGGCCAACGAGGACGCGCGCAACCGCGCCTATATAGACTGTGCCGACACGGTCATTCGCAAAAGCGACATCGTGCTTGCGATCCTGTCGGCCGATCGCTGGGGTTCCCAGACCGGCCAGAGCGCGCGCGATGCCGTCGCGCTGGGCCTGCCGCTGCTGGTGATCGATCCCGCCACGCCGAACCAGCCCTTGCTTCATCGCAAGGACGGCATCATTCCCGCCACCGATGCGGCCATCGCCGACATGATGGCCGCCCTTCTGGACAAGCGCTTTCCCAACGACATCGCCCGCGCGAAGGCGGCGCTGGCGGCGGGTGATTTTCTCACCGCGCTGGATCTGTTGCGCCATGCGCCCGACGATCCTGAGATCAGGCGGCGCACCGAACGCGACCAGCTTCTGGTGCTGGCACTTGCGCGTGCCGGTGCGCCGCGCCTGGGACTGGAATGTTTTCGCGAGCGCCTGGCGCATGCGCCGCTGGAGGCGCTGCCCGCCGACATGGCGCGCGACATCGCCGCACTGGAAGCGCGCTGCCTGAAGGACATCGCGCTGGAAGCGCATGCCGATGCGCGCCGCGAGGCGTTGATCGAAGCCGCCAACGCCTATGAAACAGTCTATCGCCGCTTCGGCGGCTATTATCCGCTGATCAATGCCGCCACCTTGTTTTTGCTCGCGGGCGAACAGGCGATGGCAGAAAAGCTGGCACGCCAGACATTGCGGGAAGTGGCGGATTCAAAGGATTATTGGGGCCTTGCGACAAAGGCCGAAGCGCTGCTGGTGCTGGGCAAGAGCGACGAGGTGGCCCCGGTCCTGAAGGCGGCCAGCGCGCTGGGCATGTCCGCATCCGGCATGGCCTCCACCAAGAAGCAGCTTTTGACGGTGTGCGCGGCGCGCGGCTGCGACAGCAGCCTGCTCGATGATCTGCGCGTGCCTTCGGTGGTCTATTATTGCGGCCACCGCAACCTGGACGATGCGGACGCCGCAACGTTCCAAATCGCGGCCCAGATGGCGGCGCTCAATGCCGGCTTTGCCTATGGCTCGCTGTGCAGCGGCGGCGACATATTGATGGCCGAAGCGGCGCTGGCGGCGGGCATCGAATTGCATGTCGTGCTGCCCTACCGGGCCGAGGATTTTGTGAAGAGTTCGGTGTCGCCGGGCTGGGAAGCGCGTTTCGCCGCCTGCATGGCCAAGGCCCGCACCGTCTCCGATGTGATCGACAATGACGTGCTGGAGCATGATTGCGTCAAAGCCTTGTGCAGCAGCCACGCTATGGGCATGGCGCGCCGCCATGCCGACGCCCTGGCGACCAGCGTTTGCCAGCTGGCGATCTGGAACGGCGCACCTGCCAAGGCGGTCGCCACCGCGGCGGCGGAAGTGGCCAAATGGTCCGGACTGGGCCTGCCCAGTGTCATCATCCCGCCGCAGGGTGCGCCTTACCGGCTGACCCAGCCCCCGCCGCCGCCCGACGATCACATCAGCCCGGATGTGGCGCCGCGCGCCTTCCTGTTCGCGGACGTGCGTGGTTTCAGCAAGTTGCCGGAACGGCATATGGAGCTTTTCGTCCAGACCTACATGGCCGGCCTGGCCGAAGCCATCGAGCCTTTCGGAGGCGATATCGATTACCGTGCCACCGCCGGCGACGGAATTTTCCTGGTTTTCCGCACCCCCGCCATGGCCGCCGCCTGCGCCATCGCCATGCAGGACCGCTCGGAGGGCTTCGACCGGGACCGCCACGGCATCGCCGTGCATCTGCAGCTGCGGATTGCCGTCCATTACGGCCCCTGCCACCCCATCCACGATCCCATCCTGAAGAAAGATTCTTTCGCAGGCCGGGAGATCATCCGTGCCGCCCGCATCGAGCCGGTCACCCCACCCGGTGAAATCTATGTGACAGAGCAGCTGGCCAGCGCGCTGTTCCTGGCGGGGGCCAAGGACTGGCGCTGCGACTATGTCGGCATCCAGCCCACCGCCAAGGGCTTTGGCAACTTCCGGATGTATTCGATCAAGCCGCACGGCTAGGCTTGCCGCGGCTGGTATGCCGCACGATGATAAATTGTCATCAAGGTTCCCTTGCTTTCAAAACAGGCCTGAAACTGCTACGAAACCAAGGCTTTTGGCGGGGTTACCGCCGGGCGTGGGTAGGGGGTTTTTGTGGCGGGCTTATCAAGGGGTCAGTGCGCGCGCGCCTTTGGCTTGACGCTTCTGCTGTCGCTTTTTTCCACGCCGCTTTTTGCCGCCGATGCGCCGGGCACCCATGAAGGTGTCGCCTCCTGCGGTGGTTCCACATGTCACGGACGTCTGGCGCCCACCGGCAAGACGGTGCGGCAGAACGAACTGATCACCTGGCAGGACACGACGTCGGCCGCCGGCTCGCACAGCCAGGCATGGCAGGTTCTCACACGCAGCCGCGCGCAAGGCATCGCCCAGCGCCTGGGCCTGGGACGTGCCGAGAGCGCCAAGGAATGCCTGGGCTGCCATGCCGAGCCTGCATCGGCGCGGGGCTCCAAGTTCCAGATATCTGATGGCGTGGGCTGCGAGGCCTGTCATGGCGGTGCCGGTGGCTGGCTGGTGAGCCACTACACGGTCGGCGTCACCCATGCCGACAATGTGAAGAACGGCATGACCGCGCTGGAAGATCCGCGCGCGCGCGCCAATCTGTGTCTCGACTGCCATTTCGGCAGCGCCAAGTCCGGCCAGTTCGTCACCCACAAGATGATGGCGGCGGGTCATCCGCGCGTGTCGTTCGAACTCGATCTCTTCAGCGCGCTGCAGCGCCATTACGATTTCGATGCCGATTATGTGAAGCGCAAGCCCCTGGCCAGCGGCATCAAGTTCTGGGCAGTGGGCCAGGCCCTGGCGGTGGAACGCCAGCTCTCGCTCTATGCCGACGGCGTGCACACCAATGAAGGTGCGTTCCCCGAATTCTATTTCTTCGATTGCCAGAGCTGCCACCGCCGCATTTCGGATGAGCCCAATGCGGCGTTGACGGCCGAGGCCAATCCGGGCCGCCCCCTGCCGCCTGGCACGCCGCCCTTCAATGACGAAAACATGATCATGCTGTCGGCCATCGCAAAAGTCGCGGCGCCGGGCGAAGGCGCCAGCTTCGATGCGGCGGCGCGCGCTTTCCATACCGTCATGGCGCAGAGCCGTGACGCGACCGCGGCGGCTTCGCAGCTTGCGGGCGCGGCGCGCAACCTGGCGGCCGCGATGGCGGGCCATGCCTTCAACCGGGGCGAGACCTTCGCGGCGCTGGATGCGGTGCTGAGCGGGGCCGCGGCGCGCTATACCGACTATGAAGGCGGCGCCCAGGCGGTGATGGCCGCCGACACGCTGCTCAATTCGTTGGTGGCGCAAGGCCAGGTGGACCGCAAGGCCGCCGAAGGCGTGCGGCCCCAGATCAACAAGCTTTACGCCGAAGTGCATGACACCAATGCCTGGAATCCGGCGGAATTTCGCGACGCGATCCGGCAGTTGGCCGGCGCGGTGGGGAGACTGAAATGATTGCGCGTATCCGTCCGTTGCTGAGCATCGCGTTGAGCGGACTGTTGGTGCTGAGCGCCTGCGGCAAGAATGACGGCAGCGCCAGCTCCAACACCAGCGCGACCAATTCCACGCCCAGCCCGGCCGCCGCCACCACCAACACCACCGGCAGCACCGCCGCGGTGACCAACACCACCGCCACACCGTCCATACCGGCCAGCGTGTTCAACGTACCGGACTCGCAAAGCCTCAGCGTCAGCGATGTGCAAAAGATCATTTCGCGCGCCGTGGCCGAAGCCTCCGCGCAGGGCAAGCCCGCCGTGATCGCGGTGGTGGACCGTGTCGGCAATGTGCTGGCGGTCTACAAGATGGCCGGTGCGCCCGATAACGCCACCTTGCGCGCAGCGCCCAATCCGGCCAACAACACCGACCTGGAAGGCGTTTCGGTTCCCGCCGCGGCCGGTGCCATCGCCAAGGCCGTTACCGGCGCCTATCTGTCCAGCGGCGGCAACGCCTTCTCCACTCGCACCGCCAGCGAGATCGTGCAGCAATTCTTCCCGCCCACGGCGGCGATCACGCCGGGCCTGGAAGGTGGCCCGCTGTTCGGGGTGCAGTTCAGCCAGCTTCCCTGTTCGGAT
>CANGRN010000089.1 GCA_947455695.1 Alphaproteobacteria bacterium | reverse complement strand
ACCAGCGCGGCAAAGCCCAGATCGGGCGTGTCGATCCAGGGCTGCACCGGAAACAGCGAGACATGCAGCACCTCGCCCCGTTCCTCCATCGCCCGGCCTTCGGCCACGATGTCGGACATGGGCGGGGTCCCGGTGCGCGCGGTGTCGGGGCTGAACACCATGTGGCGCTTGGACAGCGCCATCACCGGCTTCACCTTGCCACCGATCCAGTCGATCAACAGCTTCGCGGCGCGATAGCCCGTTTCATACATGTCGATATGGGGAAATTCGCGATAGGCGATATAGGCGACATCCGGCTGGATCATGGCCTGGGTGATATGGCCATGCAGGTCCAGCGAAACGGTAATGGGCGTGCCGGGCACGATCGCGCGCACGCGGCGCACGATCTCTGATTCCGCGTCCGGCTCATCCTCCACGATCATGGCGCCGTGCAGCGCCAGGAACACGCCATCGACCGGGCCCCCATCCTTGATGGCGGTCTTCAGCCGTTCCTCGATCTCGGTCATGAAATGATCGAAGGCCTTGCGCTCCACCGTGCCCGACGCCATCGCCATGGTCGCCAGCAGCGGCACGGGCGTGGCGCCGGCCTCCTTGATCGCGTCCAGCGCGCCGGGGATTTCCAGCCGCCCATTGCCGAAGGCGGTCAGCATGGCATCGCCGCGATGCAGATACTGTTCCTCGAAGGTCTGCACCGTGGTGGTGAAGGGCACGAAACTGTTGGTTTCCTGCTTGAACTCGGCAATGGCGATGCGCATGGCGCTCTCCTATCTCGTTTGGCGACCGGGAATGGCGGCCACCAGTGCGCGTGTATACTCACTGGACGGATTGGCGAAGATGTCGCGCGTCACGCCGGTCTCCACCACCTTGCCATGCCGCATCACCATCACCCGATGGCATACTTGCGCGGCCACCCGCATGTCATGGGTGATGAACAGCATCGCCAGGTTCATCTGGCGGCGCACATCATCGAGCAATTGCAGCACCTGGGCCTGCACCGTCACATCCAGCGCCGAAACCGGTTCGTCGGCGATCAGCACATCGGGCCTCAGCATCAGGGCGCGGGCCAGGCCGATGCGCTGGCGCTGACCGCCGGAAAATTCATGCGGCAGCCGGTTCATGGTCTCGGGGTTCAGTCCCACCAGCCGCAGGATATCAACGGCGCGGGCCCGCGCGTCCTTCGGGTCCTCGCCATAGATGCGGGGCCCGATGGTGATGATGTCGCCAACGGTCTGGCGCGGATTGAGCGAGGAGAAGGGATCCTGGAACACCATCTGGATGCGCCGGCGCAGGGGCCGCAGCTCGCCCGGTTTCATGTGCGCGATGTCGGCGCCGTCCAGCAGGATCTCGCCGGCGTCCGGGTCCAGCAGGCGGATGACGCAGCGCGCCAGGGTGGACTTGCCGCTGCCCGACTCGCCCACAATCCCCAGGGTCTCGCCCCGGCTGAGGGTGAGCGACACATTGTCGACCGCCGTGTTGACCGCGCCGCGCGAAAACAACCCGCCGCGGCGGAAGCGCTTGGTCAGGCCCGAAACCTCGACCAGCGGGCGCACATCGGGCGGCGGCGGCAACTGGCTTTCGCCGCGCGGCACCGCCGCGATCAGGGCGCGGGTATAGGCGTGCGAGGGATTGCCCAGCACCTCGCCCACCACCCCGCTTTCCAGCACCCGGCCATGGCGCATTACCGCGACCTTGTCGGCCATGTCCGCCACCACGCCGAAATCATGGGTGATCAGCAGCACGCTCATTTCGCGTTCGGCCTGGATGCGCTTGATCAGCTTCAAGATCTGCGCCTGGGTGGTGACGTCCAGCGCCGTGGTCGGTTCGTCGGCGATCAGCAGCTGCGGCGACAGCGACAGCGCCATGGCGATCATCACGCGCTGGCGCTGGCCACCCGACAGCTGGTGCGGATAAGCCTTGAGCAGGCTGGGCACATCCTTCAGGCCCATCTCGCCCAGCAGCGCACCCGCCTGCTTCAGCGCCTCGGCTTCCGAAATGGCGCGATGGGCGCGAATCTGCTCGGTCACCTGGCGGCCGATATTCACCACCGGGTTCAGCGCCGCCATCGGATCCTGGAAGATCATGGCGATGTCGCGGCCGCGCCGCTTGCGCAAGGCGCGCGGCGTTTCTTTCAGAAGGTCCACGCCGTCGAACAGGATCCGGCCGCCCGCCGCCGTCACCCCGCGCGGCAACAGGCCCATGATGGCATGCGCCGTCAGCGACTTGCCCGAACCGGATTCGCCCACAATGCAGACGATCTCGTTGCGGCCCACATCCAGGCTGACATCATCCACCGCCTTGTCGCGGTCCGCGCCAGGTGGCAGCGCGACCGTCAGACCTTGTATGGAAACCAGCGGCATCAGCGGCTCCGCCGGGGATTGAGGGCGTCGTTCAGTCCGTCGCCGACGAAATTCAGCGCCAGCACCGTGATCATGATGGAGAGGCCCGGCAAGGTCGTGGTCCACCACGCCACCCACATGGCCGAGCGCGCCCCGCCGATCATGCTGCCCCAGCTGAGAAGATTGGGATCGCCCAGTCCCAGGAAGCTCAAGGCCGATTCCGCCAGGATCGCATTGCCCACCATCATGGAGCTGACCACCACGATGGGCGGCAGGGCATTGGGCAGGATCTGGGTGAGGATGATCCGCGTGTCGCGCATCCCCAGGGTGCGGGCGGCTTCCACGAATTCCCGGCTGCGCAGCGACAGGAACTCCGCACGCACCACCCGCGCCACATTCGGCCAGGTGATCAGGGCGATGCCGATGATCGCGGAGGTCAGGCTGGGCTGCAAAAAGGCCACCAGCACCATCAGCAGCACAAAGGCGGGGATGATCTGGAAGAATTCGGTTACCCGCATCAGCAGGTCATCGACCAGGCCGCCATAATAGCCAGCCAGCGCGCCCAGCAGGATGCCCACCAGCGTGGAACAAAGAGTCGCCGAAATGCCCACCAGCAACGACACGCGTGCGCCATAAGCTAGCGCGATCATCATGTTGCGCCCCAGCACGTCACTGCCGGCCGGCAGACCGGGAGAGCCGGGGGGCAGCAGCGGCATGCCCACAATGGCGAAGGGCCCGCGCGCGAACAAAAACGGCGCCGCCAGCGCGATGACCACAATGGCGGCGAACACCGCAAAGCCGAGCAGCGCGGTGGGCCGGGATAAAAAGCGGCGGGCGAAACCGGTCATTGCCCCAGCTCCACACTCATTTGCCCAACTCCACTCTGGGATCGGCGATGGAATAGGCGATATCGGTGACCAGGTTGAACAGGCTGACCAGAATGGCGGTGACGATAAAGATGCCCAGCAGCAGGGGATTGTCGCGGCTGTCCACCGCTTCATAGGCCAGCGTTCCCACACCCGGCCAGCTGAAGACATTTTCCACCAGCACATTGCCGCCCACCAGGATGGACGCCTGCAGGCCGGCAAAGGTGATCAGCGGGATCAAGGCGTTGCGCAGGATGTGGCGGCGCGCCACCTGGCGCTCGGGAATGCCCTTGGCGCGGGCGGTCTTGACGAAATCCTGATCGGCCACTTCGATCATGGCGGTGCGCGTCAGGCGCGCATAGCTGGCCATGAAATAGAAGGCCAGGGTCGTGCCCGGCAGAAGTATATGCACCGCCACGTCGCCCATGCGCGCCAGGCCGGTATAATCGGCGCCCATGGTCTCGATGCCGAATGGCGGCAGCCAGCCCAGCCACACCGCGAAGACCAGCATCATCATCATGCCCAGCCAGAATTGCGGCACCGAATAGAAAAACATCGCCAGCACAGTCGTGGCGTTGTCGATAGCCGAACCGGGGCGCCTGGCCGCGATGCCGCCCAGCCAGATACCACCCACCGCCGCCACCACCAGCGCGAACGCATCCAGCAGCAAGGTGTTGGGCAGCCGCTCCATGATGATGGTCAGCACCGGCTGGCTTCGGACATAGGATGTGCCCAGATCGCCATGCGCCACCGCGCTGACATATTTCCACAGCTGCACCGGCACCGGCTGGTCCAGGCCATATTCGGCACGCAGGCTCTTCATATAGGCTTCGTCGGCATAGCCCGACTGGCCGGCCATGACGGTGGCGACATCGCCCGGCGCCAGGCGGATCATGAAGAAGCTCAGCAGCACCACCGCGATGGCGACCAGCACCGTCTTGACCAGACGCATGGCGATATAGTGGAGCTTCATGCCAGCGTAACCGCGCCCAGGCCGTCCGCAGGGCCATTGGGACCCATGATGACGTTCTTCAGCCGCTTGTTGTGGAAGAACAGGGGATAGCGCTCGAACATCCACAGCATGGCGACATCATACGTCAGAATGTGCTGCAGCTTGCTGTAACAGGCCTGCGCTTCCGCCGGGTCCACCGCCACCGCGGCCTGGGCGAACAGCCGGTCCACTTCGGGATTGCTATAGCCCTGCAGGTTGGTCAGCGGCACGCCCTTGCGGATGTTGGACGACAGATAGAAGCGCGAGGTGCCGATGGCCGGATCGCCATATTCGCCATAGGAGTTGGTGTCGACATCGAATTCCCAGTTGCCGCTGCGCCGGCTCTGGGTCGGCCAGTCGACGGCTTCCAGATTGGCGTCCAACCCCACTTCGGCCAGGCACTGCTTGACGTAATGGCCCATGCGAGTCCAGGCGCCGCCGCCATCGGGCACCAGCATCAGGCCGAAGCGATGGCGCACGCCACCCGGGCCCGGCTTGCATCCCATCTCGTCCAGCAGGGCGCGGGCGCGCGCCGGATCATAGGGATATTTGACCAGCGCCTTTTCGTCATAAAAGGGCACGGTGGACGGGATCGGCCCATGCGCCACCTTCCCCTCGCCATAATTGATCGCCTTGACCATGAATTCGCGATCCACCGCATGCAGGAAGGCGGCGCGGGCGCGGCGGTCGGTGAACGGCCAGCGCCGCATATTGGCTTCCATGATCATGATTTCGGCGGTGCCGTTATAGGCGTCGCTGCGTGTCACGATGTTGGGATTGGCCTTCAGCCGCGATGACACCACCGTGTCGATATCATCGGCCATGGCGATATCCACCGCGCCGGTCTCCATCGCCACCAGCCGCTGCTCGGGCGTGGCACAGACGCGGAAATAGATGCCATCCATGCCGGGCTGGCCGGGCCGCCAATAATGGTCGTTGCGCGCCAGATGGATATATTCGCCGCGTTTCCATTCGGCGAACTTGAAGGGGCCGGTACCGATGGGCTTGAAGTTGTAGGGGTTGGTGCGGAAGTTGGTACCTTCATAGATATGGGCCGGCATCATCGGCGCGTTGGACGCCATGAAGGACATCAGGAAGGCGTTCACCGGCCTCTTCAGCTTGAACACAATCGTGTAGTCGTCCGGCATCGCGATGCTGGCGATCTGGCCGAAGGCGTTGCGGCTGCGCGGATTGACCTTGGGCAGCATGGTGCCGCAACTGAACGCCACATCGCGGGCGGTGAACTTCACGCCGTCGTGCCAGGTGACGTCGTTGCGCAGGTGGAACGTATAGGTCAGCCCATCGGGCGACATTTCAAAGCTGCGCGCCAGGTTGGGATGCGGCTTGAACTTCCAGTCGAACCGCAGCAGCGCCTCGTTAATATTGCCACAGATCTCCTGCATGATCCGCGTGTTCAACAGCGGATAATTCAGATGCGCCGGCTCGGCGAACATCATGGCGTTGATGATGCGGCCGCCTTTTGGGGCGGCCCAGGCCTGGGCTGGAAAAGCCAGCAGGCCTGCCGCGCCCAGAACGGCCCGGCGATCCAACGTCATCAGCCGCCTGCCGACATCTTGTCCAGCGGAAACACCGGCCGACGCAAATTCTTGTAAGGCAGCCTTGTGATGTCGGAGGTGCAGGGACCGGACGTGTTGACGGTATATTCCCCCACCGCGATCCTGCCCCAGGCCACCCGGTGACCTACCGCCGCCTTGATGCCGATGATGCTGAGCTCTTCGGGATTGATGCCCTGGCTGCGCCACTGGCCCAGATCAAAGGGCGGCAGCTTCTTGGTGGTGAGCAAAATGGTGAGGCCGCGATGGCGCACCACCGCGCACGGGCCCATGTGGATGATCTTGCCCAGCGAACCGACCAGGTGGGAGTGTTTGTCTTCCAGTTCGAACACCCCGTCGCTGCGGGAGATCAGTTCCACTTCCAGGGTGACGGGACCCGGATCCAGCGGGCTGCCCTTGCCGCCGATCGGCAGGTTAATCTTGCCCCCGATGGGAACGTTCTGCAGCGCCTGCACGGCTTCGGGATCATTGATGCAGACGCCGGCCTTCTCGATATCGTATTTCAGCAATGCCCGCATCACGTCGGTGCCATCGCCCGGCGCGCCGCCGCCGATATT
>CANGRN010000088.1 GCA_947455695.1 Alphaproteobacteria bacterium | reverse complement strand
GGAATCCCGTGCAAATATAGCTTTTTCTTGTTTTGACATTGAACCGGCGGGGGCGTTTCCTACGTACGCCTTACAGTTGCAGAGGGGCAATCATGGAGACGTTCGAAATGTTCCGTACACCGCTCATCGCCGCCTTGACGGTCGCCCTGCTGGGTGGAACCGCGCTGGCGCAACCGGCCAATTCGCCGCCCACCAATCTGAACGATCGCTATCCGTCCAATAGCGCACGCAGCGCGCCGGACTATGACGATGATGACGCTAATCCGTCCGTTCCCCCTCGCGGCTACGCGGATGGCCCGCGCGCCGATCAGCGCGGCGCCTATGATTCCCGCAGCGCCCCGTCCGCTTCACAGAGCGGCCAGCAGGCCGCTGCCGACCGCGACATCTTCTGCCGCCGCGACGCCGCGGCCCGCACCGGCTACACCACCCCGCGCGAAGCTGCGCGCGACGAACAGACCCGCGGCACGGTTGGCGGTCTTCTGGGCGGCGCGGTGCTGGGCACCGTGCTGGGCGCGGCGGCCGGCAATGCCGGCCTTGGCGCCGCGGCCGGCGCAGGCGCCGGCCTGATCGCCGGAACCGCGGTCGGCGCCGACAATGCCCGCCATGCGGCGCGCGATGTCGAAGCCGATTATGGGCGCGCCTATTATGACTGCATGCACGAAGACGGTGGCCGCCAGGCTGCCGCCTATGACCGCCGGGACTATGGCGATTACGGCGACTATCCGCCGCCCCCGCCTCCGCCGGTCTATTACCGGCCCTATGGTGCGCCCTATTACCCCTATTATTACGGTCCGGCCTACTATGGCCCGAGCTTCACCTTCGGCTTCGGCGGCGGCTGGGGCGGTCACCGCGGGTTCCACGGCGGCGGCTGGCGTCACCACTAAGCCAAATCCAGGCTTTTGCTAGAAAACGGCCGGGACGGTATGGTCCCGGCCGTTTTTCTTTATCCGGACCGTCATGCCGCCCAAAACCAATCCCGCCAAGCTCAATCCGCTGCAACTGCGTACGCTGACCCTGTTGCAGGCCATCGCGCAGGTTCCCGATGCGTCCAAGCCGACGCCCGATGGCGACACCGCCATCACCGCCTTTCCGCATGCCCATGGCGATCACTTTCACCTGGGCGATGCCACGGTGCGCGGCAGCGACGCGACGGGGCTGGAAAATGAGAATGTGTGGAACGCGCTGGCCCGCAAGGGACTGATCAAGTGCGCATGGCCGAACGAGATCGCGCTGACCCCGGAAGGTGTTTCTTATGATACCGGCATCGCCGACCAGATCCTGCACAAGGGCGGCGGTCACTGAATGAACGCCAAGAAGAAACGCCGCCTGGCTTTTGCCGCCGCCCTGGTCGCGGTGGGCGCGATGCTGGCCGTGCTGATCCGCTATGGGCTGGGACAGAACATCATGTACTTCCACAGCCCCGCCGACGTGGCGGCGGGCGCGGTGGGTGAAGGCGTCGCCTTCCGTCTGGGCGGGCTGGTGGAGAAAGGCAGCGTTACGCACGGCGCCGGCGCCGAAGTAAAGTTCCGCGTCACGGACGGCAAGGGCAGCGTGCCTGCCGATTTCGTCGGTGTGCTCCCGGCCCTGTTCCGCGAAGGCCAGGGCGTGGTCGCCACCGGTGCGATGGACGCGCATGGCACTTTCATCGCCAGTGAAGTGCTCGCCAAGCATGACGAGAAATACATGCCGCCCGAAGTCGTGGCGGCGCTGAAGAAAAGCGGCCGCTGGAAAGAAGGCGCGGAATGACGGGCGAACTGGGCCAGCTGGCCCTTTGCTTTGCGCTGGCGTTGTCGCTGGTGATGGCGGTTGCGGGGCTGATCGGCACCCGCACCGAGGCCAATACCGCCCGCCGCGTCGCCACCAGCTCGGCGCTGGGTTTCCTGGTCTTCATCGTGCTGGCGTTTGCCGCGCTGACCTATGCCTTTGTCACGTCGGATTTTTCCGTGGCGCTGGTGGCGGGCCACAGCCACACGCTCAAGCCGCTGGTCTATAAAATCAGTGGCGTGTGGGGCAATCACGAAGGCTCCATGCTGCTGTGGGTGCTGGTGCTGGCGCTCTATGCGGGCATGGTCGCGCTTCTGCAGCGCGGCGGTGAGCGCCTGACAAGCGGCGCGCTGGGCATACAGGGCCTGCTGGCGGCGGCGTTTATCCTGTTCATTCTCTTTACGTCCAATCCTTTCCTGCGTCTGGACCCCGCGCCGTTCGAAGGCGCCGGCCTGACGCCATTGCTGCAGGATCCCGGCCTGGCGATGCATCCGCCCATGCTCTATGCCGGCTATGTCGGTCTGTCGGCGTCCTTCTCTTATGCCGCCGCCGCGCTGCTGGTCGGTGAAGCCGGCTGGGCCCGCGCCGCGCGGCCCTTCATGCTGATCGCCTGGATCGCGCTGACCTGCGGCATCGCGCTGGGCAGCTGGTGGGCCTATTACGAACTGGGCTGGGGCGGCTTCTGGGGCTGGGACCCGGTGGAAAATGCCTCGCTGATGCCCTGGCTGATCGCCACGGCGCTGCTGCATTCGGCGCTGGCCACGGAAAAAAGCGGCGCCTTTCGCACCTGGACGTTGCTGCTGGCAATTGCCGGCTTCTCCATGTCGCTGATCGGCACCTTCCTGGTGCGTTCCGGCGTGCTGTCGTCGGTGCATGCCTTTGCCTCCGATCCCGCGCGCGGTTTCTTCATCATGGTGCTGATCGCGCTGGCCATCGGCGGGGCGCTGGCGCTGTTCGCCTGGCGCGCGCCGAGCCTGCAGGGCGGCGCGGCATTCGAACCCGCCAGCCGCGAGACCGCGCTGTTGCTCAACAATGTCTTCCTGGTGGCGGCCTGCGCCTGCGTCTTTGCCGGCACGCTCTATCCCCTGATCCTGGATGCCCTGAACGGCACCAAGATCACGGTGGGCCCGCCTTATTATGTGATTACCTTTGCGCCCATTTTCTTTGCCCTGATGCTGCTGGTGCCGTTCGGCCCGCAACTGGGCTGGAAGCGCGGCGATCTGAAGGCCGCGTGGCGTTGCTTGTATCCGGCGCTGGGCCTGGCTGCGATTGCCGCCATAGCGGTGCTGGCCATCGTCGCGCCGCGCACCATCGCCGCCACCGGCGCCTTCGCCGTCGCCGGCTGGCTGATCGGCGCGTCGATCATCGATGTGCGCAAGCGCAAAGGCGCGCGCGCCTCTGCTTTTGCTGCTGCCCTGGCGCATGCCGGGCTTGGCGTCACCCTGATGGGGGTGGCCGGCACCACCGCCTGGCGCAGCGAGGCGATCACGGTCGCGGCGCCGGGACAGAGCTTCACGGTGGGGCCTTACACCTTGCGCTTTGACGGGGTGAGCCGCGTGAAGGGCCCCAACTACATCGCCGACCGCGCTCATATCGCGGTGATGAACGACGGCAAGCCCGGCGCGGTGCTGCAGCCCGAGCACCGGCTGTATCCCGCCGAAGGCCAGGACATGAGCGACACCGCCATCCGCACCACGGTCCTGCGCGATCTTTATCTGGCGCTGGGCGATGAGCGGGAGGACGGCCGCTTTGCCTTGCGCGCCTATGTCTCGCCGCTGGCGCCGCTGATCTGGATTGGCGGTTTGATCATGGCGCTTGGCGGGATGCTGAGTCTGTGGGGCCGCCTGCGCGCGCCCGCGCGCGAGCCTGCCGCGCCCGCGGTGGCCCAAGCCGCAGAATGAAGACCTGCCGAATGAAAGCCGTCCTTGCCTTGCTGCTGCTGATGGTGCCCGCGCTGGCGGCACCGGCCTTTTCCAACGCCGCCTCCGCTGCAGTTACGGCCGACACGTTTTCGGATCCGGCGATGGAAGCGCGTGCCCGCAACCTGCAGCGCCAATTCCGCTGCCTGGTCTGTGCCGGCGAGAATGTGGACGAGTCCGGTTCGCCTTTTTCCGCCGATGTGCGCCGCCTGATCCGCGAGCAGATCGCCGCCGGGCAAAGCGACGCCCAGGTCCAGGACTTTCTGGTGGCGCGCTATGGCGACGTTATCCTGATGAAGCCGCCGGTGCAGCCCGATACCTGGCTGCTTTGGCTGGCGCCCTTTCTGGTGCTGGGCGCGGGCGGCGCGGTGGCGTGGGTGGTCGTCAAAAAGGCTGCTGCCAGAAGCGCTTAGAAGATTACATAGTTGTAATCTCTCGGACGTAATCTGTCCATGTTATGATTGTATCTCAGCCACGGCCCGGTCGGAAAAGACTGGCCACAAGGAGCCCCCATGCAGAACGACAACTCGCCCCAGCCGGGCATCTTTTCCCGCCTTCCCAAGCCTTCGCTGCGTCAGCGCCGCGTGGTCGCCATGAGCGGCGCCGCCGCCATCATCGTGGTCGGTCTTGGCGCCTTCGCGCTGTTGCCGCCGGTACGCGCCGTTCAGGTCGCCGGCACCCCCACCATGGTCGCCGCCAATGAGGGCGATGCCCGCGCGCCGCGCATGCTTGAAAACAGCGCCCCCTTCAGCTTCGCCGACCTTGTGGAGCGCGTCAGCCCCGCGGTGGTGACCATCAAGTCCGAGACCACCACCACCGAGAATGAAGGCGGCGACGACAATATCCCCGCGCCGTTCCGCGACCTGTTCAACCAGTTCGGCCAGGGCCAGAAGCAGCCGCAGCAGCCGCACAAGGCGCTCAGCGCCGGTTCGGGCTTCATCATCGACAAGGCCGGCTATGTCGTCACCAACAACCATGTGGTGGATGCCAGCAAGAAGATCACCGTCACCCTGCCGGACAAGCGCGAATTCATCGCCAAGCTGGTGGGCACCGATCCGGTGACCGATGTCGCCCTTCTGAAGATCACATCCGACCGTCCGCTGCCGACCGTGGAATTCGGCGACGACAAACGGCTGCGCGTGGGCGACTGGGTGGTGGCGGTGGGCAATCCCTTCGGCCTGTCCAATTCGGTGACCGCGGGCATCGTCTCGTCGCTGGGCCGCAACAACATCGACTCCGCCCAGCAATATACCAACTTCATCCAGATCGACGCCCCCATCAACCGGGGCAATTCGGGCGGTCCGACCTTTGACCTGCGCGGTCAGGTGATCGGCATGAACTCGATGATCTTCTCGCCCTCGGGCGGCAGCGTCGGCATCGGCTTTGCCATTCCGGCCAGCCTGATTCATGATGTGATCGACCAGCTCAAGACCAAGGGCAAGGTCTCCCGCGGCTATCTGGGCGTGAACATCCAGAGCGTGACGCCCGAGATCGCGTCCTCGCTGGGCATCAAGGACCCCAAGGGCGCCATGGTCGCCGAGGTCGTTCCCAACGGCCCCGCCGCCAAGGCCGGCTTCGAGCAGGGCGACATCGTTACCGCCATCAACGGCCAGGCGGTGGAAGACGCCACCGACCTGACCCGCAAGGTCGCCAGCGTGCCCACCGGCCAGACCGCCACCTTCTCGGTGGTCCGCCAGGGCAAGCCCATGCAGGTGAAGGTCACCATCGCCACCCGTCCCGATGCGGCGCAGCTGGCCTCCAACGCGCCCGCCAAGGAAGGCACGCTGTCGCCGTCCAGCGCCAACGCCGCGGGCCTGGGCCTGTCGTCCCTGACGCCGGAATCCAAGAAGACCTTTAACATCGCGGAGACAGTGATGAACGGCGCGGTGATCACCAAGGTCGATCCCGACAGCGATGCCGCTGAAAAGGGCCTGCAGCCCGGCGACGTGGTGCTGCGGGTGGGCAACAAGATCGTGCGCACCCCGACCGACTTCCAGTCGGGCGTGGCCGAAGCCAAGAAGGGCGGCCGCTCCAGCGTGCTGCTGCTGGTGGCGCACAGCCAGGGCGGCACCGGCTTTGTCGCCATCGACATCGACAAGACGTGAGTATCCGGGCGCGGGATCAACCTCGCGCCCTTTTTCCTTTCACGCATGATCGGGAGAGTGAATGCGTATTCTGGTGATTGAAGACGATCTGGAAGCCCAGCGTTACCTGGTGCAGGGGCTGAAGGAATCCGGTCATGTGGTGGACGATGCGGGAGACGGCGAGACCGGCCTGAGCCTGGCATTGTCGCGGCCCTATGACGTGGCCATCGTGGACCGCATGCTGCCCAAGCTGGACGGGCTGAAGCTGGTGGCGGGGATGCGCGAGCATGGCAATTCCACCCCGGTGCTGTTCCTGTCGGCCCTGTCCGAAGTGGACGACCGGGTGAAGGGGCTCAAGGCCGGGGGCGATGATTATCTCACCAAGCCCTATGCCTTTGTCGAACTGCTGGCGCGGGTCGACGCGCTGATGCGCCGCCGCTCGCCGGTGGGCGTCAAGACGCGGCTGGATGTGGGCGATCTGGAACTGGATCTTCTGTCGCGCGCCGCCAAGCGCAGCGGCACCGACATCGAATTGCAGCCGCGCGAATTCCGCCTGCTGGAATATCTGATG
>CANGRN010000087.1 GCA_947455695.1 Alphaproteobacteria bacterium | reverse complement strand
TGCACCTTTTCGCAATCCACGCCGTCCAGGCCCTTCAGGTCGCGGTCGGTGGCGATCACCTTGGCACCTTCGGCCAGGAAGAGTTTGGTGGTGGCAAGGCCGATACCCGCCGCGGCGCCGGTGATCAGCGCAGTCTTTCCGTCAAGCTTCCTGGACATGTTGTTCCCGTATGTGCCGGTGTGGTGGATGCGCTCGCTTCAGGCGCGGGGCCATAATGGGGCATCGGCTGGCCCAATTCCAGTGTGCCCAGGTCGGGCGCATTGCCGCTATGGCCGTCGTGAAACGGGAATTGACGCCGGCGGTCGCCCAATCGCGATGCGTCTTTTGCGGCGCACTATAGGCGGCTTTGACGAATGGCGCGAACTAGGCTTGGATGCCGCAAAACCGCGGATCGCGCGGACACTCAGTCGGCTGCGCCCGGGGAAATGCCATGATGAAATCCAGAGTCCGCTACCTGTTGATCATGCTGATCTTCGTGGTCAGCGCCGTGGTCTATATCGACCGCAGCAACATCTCCATTGCGGGCACCTATCTCGCCACCGATTACGGCATCTCCAAGGTTCAGCTGGGCTGGGTGTTCTCGGCCTTCCTGCTGGGCTATGCCGCGTTCCAGATTCCGGCCGGCTGGGTGGTCGGCAAGCTGGGGCCGCGCAAGACCCTGACCCTGGGCCTGATCTGGTGGAGCGTGCTCAGCGTCATCACTGCCCTGGTCCCGGCCGAAATGGGCGGCTCGCTGTGGGTGCTGATCGCGGTGCGCTTTGTCCTGGGCATGGGCGAGTCGGTTGCCTATCCGTCCTCCAACCAGTTCATCGCCGCCTGGTTTCCTACCCAGGAACGCGGCAAGGCCAATGGCTGGGTGTTCGGCGGCGTCGGCCTGGGTTCGGGTACCGCCCCGCCGCTGGTCGCCGCCATCATCGCCTTCTATGGCTGGCATGAAGTCTTCTATATCTCCGCGGCCATCGGCATCGTGATCGCCGGCGTCTGGTATTATTTCGCCCGCGACACGCCCGCCGAGCATCCATCCGTGACCGCGGAAGAAAAGGCCCACATCAAGGCCGGCCAGCCGGTCAAGGTGGACGGCGTGATGCCGCCGGTGCCGTGGAAGAAGATCTTCACCAGCGTGGATGTCTGGGGCACGACCCTGGCCTATATCGCCTTCGGCTATGTCGCCTTCATTTTCCACACCTGGTTCTTCATTTACCTGAAGGATGGACGCGGGCTTGATCTGAAAAGCAGCGCACTGCTGGGCACCTTGCCCTTCATCGCCATGACCAGCTGCTGCCTGCTGGGCGGCGTCATCAGCGACTGGCTGGTCAAGCGCTGGGGCCAGTATGTCGGGCGCAGCCTGTTCGGTGCCTTCACCCTGTTCCTGTCCGCGATCTTCCTGATCATCGGCAGCCATGCCACCGACACCACCGTGGCGGTGCTGGTGCTGGCGGGCGGTGCGGGCGCGCTGTATCTGGGCCAGGCGACCTATTGGGCCGTGGCGGCCGATTTCGGCGGACCTTATACGGGCGTGATCTCCGGCCTGGTGAATATGGGCGGCCAGATCGCCGGCGCGGCGACCGCCTCGCTGACGCCGCTGTTCGCGCAGATGTGGGGCTGGGAATATGCCTTCTACATCGCGGCCGGTGTCTGTCTTGTCTGCATCATTCCCTGGTTCTTCGTGAATCCGAACCGCCGCCTGCACGTGGTCGAGGAAGTCACCGCGTGAGGCTGGCGCTGGCCGGTGGCTTGATGCTGCTGGCTGGCGCCGCGCTGGCGCAGGATGCGCCGCCGCCGGTCGCTGCGGACTTCGTCGCGCTGTTCACGTCCTATTGCCTGCAAAAATTTCCCGATGATGGCGCGCTGGCGGCCCAGGCGGTGTCGGACAAGCTGGAGGCGCTGAGCCCGGCCCAGGTCAAGACCATCGAGGGCAAGCCCGATGGCATGGGCTGGATGGTGACCCGTGCCGGCGTCCCCTATTTGCTGACCGTCGAGCAGGCTTCGCTGCATTCCTGCGTCCTGCGGCGCACCTCGGACACGGTGCTGGACGGTGCGCCGCTGATCGCGGCGGCCAAAAGCTTTGTCGAAGCCGGCGGCCACAAGCTGATGCCGCCCGTGGCCTTCGCCCGGCCCATGGCGGGCGGATTGGTGAGCAATTCCCTGACCCTGCAGGAGCTGGACGAAAAGGATCAGCCCTTGCCCCGGGCCTATATGTTTTTCGTGGTCAGCCATCCGCCGGCGCTGCGCGCCGACGGGTCCCTGGCCAAGGCCTTTTACGAAATTCGCTTCACGCGGCAGATGTACCGCCAGCAGACCTGAGCTTTTGGAGCCCTAAGCCTTGAGTCCTGCCGCCGCGATGCCGGCCAGCGCCGCCACTTCGTCATTGTCCGACGTGTCGCCGGTGACGCCGACCGCGCCGATGGGCAAGCCGTCCGGTCCCTTGACGATGACGCCGCCCGCCACCGGGATCAGCCCGTTCGCGGCCAGGTGACCCAGCGAGGCGATGAAGCTGGGGCGCTCTGCCGCCATCTCGCCGATCTTGCGCGAATTGACCCCCAGGGCCAGCGCCCCGGCCGCCTTGCCGCGCGCGATGTCCAGCCGCAGGAACGAGGTGCCGTCCTGGCGCTGGAAGGCGATGACATGGCCGCCCGCATCCACCACCACGCAGGACAAGGGCTTCATGCCCGCCTCCTTGCCCTTGGCGAAGGTGGCCGAAATGATGGTGTTGGCCTTTTCCAGGCTGATGCAAAAATCGCTCATGGCGGTGCTTTCTGTTGTTTCAGGGCGTTACCCTGACGCAAAAAACGAAGCCGGAAAAGCCTGTCCCATGCTATTTGTCGGCGCATGACCAAAGCACGCAAGACCCAGATTGTGGTGGTCGGCGGCGGCGCCGGCGGGCTGGAGCTGGCCACGCGGCTGGGCGCCCGTTTCGGGCGTGACGCGTTCGACATCATCCTGGTGGAAAAAAACCGCACCCATATCTGGAAGCCGCTGCTGCACGAAGTGGCGGCCGGGTCGCTGGACGCCAATCTGGACGAGGTCGGTTATCGCAGCCACGGCCATGCCTGGGGCTATCGCTTCTTCTACGGCGTGATGGAAGGCGTGGACCGCGAGAGCCGGCATGTGCTGATCGCGCCCATCAAGGACGAGGATGGCCGCGAGATCATGGGCCGGCATCGCATTCGCTATGACTATCTGGTGATGGCGGTGGGCTCGGTCAGCAACGATTTTGGCACCAAGGGCGTGGCCCGGCACTGCATCTTCCTGGACAGCCGGCTGCAGGCCGACCGTTTCCGCACCAACCTGCTCAATCACTGCCTGCGGGTGTCGCGCATGCTGAGCCTGGATCCGGCATCCGATGCGCTGGTGCGGGTCGATATCGTTGGCGGCGGCGCCACGGGGGTGGAGCTGGCCGCCGAATTGTACAATTCCGCCGCCGAGCTGCGCCATTACGGCCTGGAAGTGTTCGACGAGTCCCGGCTGAAGGTGACACTGATCGAAGCGGGTCCGCGCATCTTGCCGGCGTTACCCGAGGATCTGGCCAAGGCCGCGCACCAGGAACTGGAAGCGCTGGGCGTGCGCGTTTTGACCGGCGAGCAGGTGGTGGAAGCCACCGCAGACGGCATGATCACCAAGTCAGGCGAGTTCATCAAAGCCGATCTGCGGGTGTGGGCGGCGGGCGTGAAGGGTCCGGACATGCTGGGCACGCTGGGGCTGGAGACGGCACGCGGCAACCAGCTGGTGGTGAAGCCGACGCTGCAGACCACGCGCGATGAGCGCATTTTGGCCATCGGCGACTGCGCCTGGTTCGTGCCACAGGGCGAAACCCGACCGGTGCCGCCACGCGCCCAGGCCGCGCACCAGATGGCGGCGATCGCCTATCGCAACATCGTCGCCATGATCGCGGGCAAGGCGTTGAAGAATTTTGTCTATCGCGATCACGGCTCGCTGGTGTCGCTCAGCCATTTCTCGACCGTGGGCTCATTGATGGGCAATTTGATCGGCGGGCGCATGGCGATCGAGGGCCGGCTGGCGCGCTTCGTGTATGTCTCGCTCTATCGCATGCATCTGATCGCCATTCATGGCTGGCTCAAGGGCCTGGCGCTGATCGCGGTGGGGCATGTCAACCACATCATCCGGCCCAAGCTGAAGCTGCACTGATCCATGGTGGCGGATTTTCCCGATGACCTGATCGCGGCCGGCAATGCGCTGAGCGGGCAGGACCGTTTTGCCGAGGCGTTGGCCTGTTACGACCGTGCCGCGATGCTCGACCCGCACGATCCCGCCATCCATCTCAATCGCGGCATCACGTTGCAGCTTTTGCTGCGCTATGGCGAGGCTGTGGCGGCCTATGACCGGGCGCTTGCCCTGGCGCCGCACTTCGCGCCGGGCTGGAGCGACCGCGGCCTGGCGCTGCAGAACCATGGGCGGTTGGACGATGCGCTGGAGTCTTTCCGCCGCGCCGAGGCTCTGGATCCTGTCCTGGCGGCGGCGCCGCTCAATCGCGCCTTGTGCCATCTGCTGATGCAGGATTTTGAAAGCGGCCTGCCGCTGTATGAGTGGCGCAAGCAGATGCCCGCGCCGATGGAGGCGCGGGTCTATGACCAGCCGCTCTGGACCGGCGCGGAGGATATCCGCGGCAAGACGCTGTTCTGTTACATCGAGCAGGGGCTGGGCGATGCCATCCAGTATTATCGTTATGTGCGGTTCGCGCTGGAGCGCGGCGCCAAGGTCATTCTTTCCGTCCCGACGCAGCTGGTGGAATTGCTGAAGCGCGCCACGCCCGCCGTCGAACTGATCGGCTGGGGCGCGGTGCCGGATGCCTTCGATTTTCACATCCCGCTGGCCAGTATTCCGCTGGCGGTTGGCATGACGGCGCAGACGATCCCGGCCGCCGATCACTATCTGACCGCCGATCCCGCGCGCGTCGCACGCTGGAAGGAAAAGATCGGCAACCACGGCACCCGCATCGGCGTGGCCTGGCAGGGCCTCAATCTGGTGATGGGATCGGAAGGTAAGTCTTTTCCCGTGGCGGCGCTGGCGCCGATTGCCGCCATGCCCGGCGTCAGGCTGATCGGGTTGCAGAAGTATGCCGGCAGTGAACAGCTCAATCGTCTTCCGCCGGGCATGACGGTCGAGCGTTACGACTTCGACAATGGCCCCGACGCCTTCCTGGATACTGCTGCAATGATGATGGCCTGCGACAGGGTGATCAGCGCCGACACCGCGCCGGTGCACCTGGCCGGGGCGCTGGGTGTGCCCACCTGGGTGGCGCTGAAACAGGTCCCGGACTGGCGCTGGTTCCTGGGCCGGGACGACAGTCCTTGGTACCCCTCGCTACGCCTGTTCCGGCAGCCAGTGCCGGGCGACTGGGCCAGCGTGTTCGCTGCGATGAAGCGCGAACTTACTTCGAATAGATCCTGATCAGGTCGAACAGGTAATCGCGCGCCTCATACAGGACCTGGGCGCGGATGCGCTCGTTCAGGCCATGCAGCCGGCTACCATCGGGCTCGAAGAACATGCCGGTGAAGCCATAGGTGGGAATGCCTGCCGGGGTCATGAAGGACGCGTCGGTGGCGCCGATCTCAAGCTGCGGTATGACCGGTACGCCGGGCCAGCGCTTGGCCGCCTCGGCGACCAGCGGCTTCATCAACGCCGGCGTCAGCGGCGGTGCGGGCGCCGGATCATTGTGCGCTGCCTGGGCGGTGACCTTGATCTGCGGGTCCGCCACCAGGTCCTGCAATTTGTCGCGCACGGTTTCGGGCGTTGTGCCGGGGAAGATGCGGCAATTGACGTTGGCGCTGACATGCTGGGGCAGGGCGTTGGTGGCATGGCCGCCATTGATCAGGGTGGCGACGCAGGTGGTGCGCATCGCGGCATTGAAACGCGGATCGGTGGCCAGAACGGCGGCGGCCCTGGCATCCTTGTCGTTCTTCGCAAATGCCGTCATGGCCGCACCCATCGCGCCGCCCGTCAACGGTGCCATGCGGGCGAAATATTCGCGGCTGGCATCGGTGGACTGGGTGGGAAAGTCATAGGCGCCGATCTTCAGCAGCCCGGCCGACAGATGATAGATCGCGTTGTCCTTCACCGGACGCATGGAATGGCCGCCGGGATTGGTCACGTCCAGGGTGTAATTCTGCGACAGCTTCTCCCCGGCATTGATGCCCAGGGCGATGCGCTTGCCGCCATTTTCCCCCATCGTGCCCCAGCCGCCTTCGGTCAGGCCGAACTCGGCGTCGATCAGGGCGCGCTGGTTGGCTGCCAGCCATTTGGCGCCGTTGAAGGCGCCGTTGGTTTCTTCGCCGCAGGTCAGCGCCAGTTTCAGCGGGCGCTTGTGGGCGATCTTCTCTTGTTTGGAGCG
>CANGRN010000086.1 GCA_947455695.1 Alphaproteobacteria bacterium | reverse complement strand
CCCTTCGACAGCACCGATTTGCGCGCCGGTGGCCGCTCGCTGTTCGTGGACCAGCGCGGCTACACCGAGGCGCTGCGCGATGTGGGCAACTACAAGAGCGACGCGCTGGAACGCGACCTGTCGGTGCTGCGCATGCTGAACGCAGTACCCAGCCTGGACCCGTTCCTGCTGCGCGAACATCTGCGCATGAACAAGATCGAGGTCTCGCCCAGCTACTTCGCCATCTCCGAAGGCGATCAGGAGCGGATGCACTCTTTCGTCAGCCAGGAAATGTCCAAGCTGATTGCGCTGGCTGGCGGCGACACAACCTCGTCCGGACGCCTGGTGTCGGCCATGCTGTCGAACGAGATCGATGAAAAGCTGGAGCCGCTGCGCCTGACCCTGGGCCTGACCGGCAACGACTTCCGCGAAGGCGTGTTCAGCTGGCGCGGCTTTCTCTATTACAAATGGTCGATGGGCAAGTTCTGGCCCGACGTGATGGGCGTGCTGCGCGAGATCAACACCATCCAGCCTTTCGGCGCCCTGACGCCGGAGCAGAAGGTCTATCTGACCGCCGCCCGCCGCAACATCATCGAGATGGTGCGCGACAACGGCAATCATGTGAACAAGGCGCTGGGCGTCTATGACGCCTCGTTCGGCGACCTGGTGGAAAACCAGTCGCCCAAGACCTTCCGCGACTTCCTTCTGAGCGCGCCCTACATGTTCCTGGAACTGGGCGAGAAGCTGGGCGCCATTTCCCATATCGTCAGCTTCTGGCGCTACCGCTTCCCACCGGGTGGTCCCACCTATATCGACGCCGACGAACTGGCCGCGATTTTCCAGGACTTCTCGTGCGGCTTCGGCGAGAGGTTGCAGGGCGAAAGCTCGATCATCAAAAAGCCCCTGGTGATTGACACGACCGCGGCGTGAGGCTTGTCTCTTCCTCCCTGCGGAGGAAAACTTGCGCACATTCGAGATCATCGCCGGCCTGCTGCTGGCCCTCATCCTGTTTGTCGTCCTGAAGGTGATCGGGATGGTGATTAAGTTCGCCCTGGTCGCGGCCGTGCTGGGTTTTGTCGCGGGACTGCTCCTGGCCCGCAGCTTCCGGCGGCCGGGCTAGGGAACCAATGGGCCCAGACGGCGTTAGTGCCGCATAGACCCCCAAAAGGATAATTTCGAAATGCTCAAGTCATTGACCCGGCTGGCGTCCATCGCCGCCCTGACAACCCTTGCCTTCGTCCTGCCCGCCCAGGCCACCGAAAAGGGCGAACTCCTGCGCAACGCCAACGAGGTCGTGAACGACCTGCGCCATGACCCGGCCTTCGGCACCGCCCGCACCATGCTGCAGGGCGCCGAGGCGATCTATATCGTGCCCAAGCTGGTCAAGGCCGGCTTCATCTTCGGCGCCGAAGGCGGCGAGGGTGTCCTGTTGCATCGCACCGGCCGCGGCTGGAGCACCCCGCGCTTTTATGACATGGGTTCGGCCAGCTTCGGCCTCCAGATCGGCCTGGAACAGGCCAAGCTGGTGTTCATCATCAATTCCAAGCGCGCCTTGCGCGGCATTGAAAAGGGCGAGCTGAAACTGGGCGCGGGCGCGGGCATCACCGTCGTCACCCTGTCCAGCGCCGCCGAAGGCGCCACCACCACCCATGGCGGCGACATGGTGGTCTGGGCCTCGGGCACCGGCGCCTATGGCGGCCTGACCTTCAACGGTACCGTCATCAAGCAGGACAAGGACATGAACGCTGTTCCGGCCACCGGCCCGGAAGCCCAGTCCCTGCGCCGGAACCTTGCTTCCATCTGGTAAAGCCTCCCAATCGGAGTAAGCTTTGGGGCGCGAGGGGATCATCCCCTGCGCCCCAATTCTTTGAGACCCAAAAGGAAACCCCATGAAGAAACTGATCATGCTGGCCGGCGCCGCCGCACTGTTTGCCACCCCCGCCCTTGCCGACCTGGCCGGCGAACTGGCCACCGCCCAGACCCATGCCGGCATGGCCGCCACCCAGGCCGACATCGCCATGGCGCAGAAGCACCTGCAGCACGCCGTGAACTGCCTGGTCGGCCCCAGCGGCGCCGGCTTTGACGCCGCCGCCGGCAACCCCTGCGGCAAGGCCGGCAACGGCGCCATCGCCGATACCACCGACGCGGCCCAGAAAGCCAAGCTGACCAAGATCGCCGCTTCCGCCAAGACCGGCGTGGGCTCGACCGACCTGGCCACCGTGCAGAAGGCCGCCAAGGATACGGCCGACGCGGTTGCTGCCGCGAAGTAGTTTCGGATTACAGAAATGAAAAAGGGCCGCTCCGATGGGGCGGCCCTTTTGTTTTCAGTGGTGGTTGGGATTTTCCGCCCTGTTGCCGATCCAATCCATGGCGGCGAACAGCAGGCCTGACACCACGAAGGTCAGGTGCAGCATCAGCATCCAGCGCAGCTTGGGCTCGTCCAGAGGCGCGCCATCCTCGGTCAGGGTCATGAAGGCGCGCAGCAGCGAGATGGCGGAAATCGCCACGATGGAGCCGATCAGCTTCATCTTCAGGCCCGAGAAATCCAGCGTGCCCATCCAGCCGGGACGATCCTCGGCATTCTCGGTGTTGATCTTGGAAACGAAATTCTCGTAGCCGGAGAAGATCACGATCACCACCAGATTGCCGGCCAGCGACAGGTCGATCATCCCCAGCACCGCCAGGATCACCTTTTCGGGATCCACCGCCGACAGGTTCATCGCCTCGGGAAAGGCATGGATCAGTTCGGCCACAAAGGCGGCCAGCAGCATCACCAGCGACGCCACCATGCCCAGGTAAAAGGGCGCCAGAAGCCAGCGCGACTTGAACAGGGTCTGTTCCAGCACGGTCTCGATCATGTTGCGTTGATGCATGCTCCGTCCCCCTTGAATGTGAGTTCCATAGCCAGAAATCAGGCCGAAAACGAGGCAAAACCCCTGCAAAAACTTCCCGGCGCTCCTATATTACCGCCATGGCCCACAATAACGGCATGGTCCCCCGCTCCAAGAAGACGCGTGCCCCGAAGGGCATGTCGGACAATGCCGCCAAATTCCAGGCGGCGTTGGACAAGATGCCCCTGGCCGCAGGGACAGTCGCGCCGGCGGAAGAGGCCATCGACCCGGCCTATGTCACCGTCCCGATCAGCGAGTTCGTGCCCCACCGCCCGGCCCGGCCGCCAAAGTCAGAGGGCGGCAAGAAGTTCAAGCTGGTCAGCGAGTATCAGCCGGCCGGCGACCAGCGTACCGCCATCCCGGAGCTGGTGGCGGGGGTCAACGCCAACGAGCGCGACCAGGTGCTGCTGGGCGTCACCGGTTCGGGCAAGACCTTCACCATGGCCAAGATCATCGAGGCCACCCAGCGCCCTGCCCTGATCCTGGCACCCAACAAGACCCTGGCGGCGCAGCTCTACAGCGAGTTCAAGACCTTCTTCCCTGAAAACGCGGTGGAGTATTTCGTCAGCTATTACGACTACTACCAGCCCGAAGCCTATATCCCGCGCACCGACACCTATATCGAAAAGGATTCCTCGCTGAACGAGGAGATCGACCGCATGCGCCATTCCGCGACGCGGGCGATCCTGGAACGTGACGACGTCATCATCGTGGCGTCGGTGTCTTGCATTTACGGTATCGGCTCGGTCGAGACTTACTCGGGCACCGCCGTGGGCATCGCGCGCGGCGACCGGATCGACCGGCAGGCGGCGATCCAGAACCTGGTGGCGCTGCAATACCGGCGCAACGACGACAATTTCACCCGCGGCGCCTTCCGGGTGCGCGGCGACACGATCGACATCTTCCCGGCGCACCAGGAAGACCGCGCCTGGCGCGTCGAGCTGTTCGGCGACACGGTGGACAACATCACCGAGTTCGACCCTCTGACCGGCCACAAGGCCGGGGTACTGGACGCGATCAAGATCTACGCCAACAGCCATTACGTGACGCCGCGTCCCACGCTGCAGCAGGCGATGAAGGGCATCAAGGCGGAACTGGTCACCACCCTGGCCGACTTCCGCGCCAAGGGAAAATTGCTGGAAGCCCAGCGGCTGGAACAGCGCTGCACCTTCGACCTGGAAATGATCGAGGCCACAGGCAGTTGCGCGGGCATCGAGAATTATTCGCGCTGGCTGACGGGCCGCAAGGCCGGCGAGCCGCCGCCCACCCTGTTCGAATACCTGCCCGACAATGCGCTGGTGTTCGCCGACGAAAGCCATGTCAGCGTGCCGCAGATCGGGGCGATGTACAAAGGCGACTATCGCCGCAAGTTCACGCTTGCCGAATATGGCTTCCGCCTGCCGTCCTGCATCGACAACCGCCCGCTGAAGTTCGAGGAATGGGACGCGATGCGGCCCCAGTCCATCTATGTCAGCGCCACGCCGGGCAACTGGGAGATGGAGCGCACCGGCGGCGTCTTCACAGAACAGGTCATCCGCCCCACCGGCCTGATCGATCCGCCGGTGGAAATCCGCCCGGTGGAAAGCCAGGTCGACGACCTGATCGCCGAATGCCATGCCATCGCCAAGCGCGGCTATCGCGTGCTGGTTACCACCCTGACCAAGAAGATGGCCGAGGACCTGACCGAATACATGCACGAACAGGGCATCCGGGTGCGCTACATGCACAGCGATGTCGAAACCCTGGAGCGCATCGAGATCATCCGCGATCTGCGCCTGGGCGCGTTCGACGTGCTGATCGGCATCAACCTGCTGCGCGAGGGGCTCGACATCCCCGAATGCGGGCTGGTCGCCATCCTGGACGCCGACAAGGAAGGTTTCCTGCGCAGCGAGACTTCGCTGGTGCAGACCATCGGCCGCGCCGCGCGCAACGTGGACGGCAAGGTGATCCTGTATGCCGACCGCATCACCGGCTCGATGGAGCGCGCCATGGCCGAGACGGGCCGCCGCCGCGCCAAGCAGGAAGCCTACAACAAGGAAAACGGCATCACCCCGGCCAGCGTGAAGTCCCGCATCAGCGACATTATGGGTTCGATGTATGAGCGCGACCATGTCACGGTGGATGGCGGGGCACTGGCGGAGCCGGGGCGCGAGTTCGTGGGCCACAACATCAAGGCGATCATCGCCGACATCGAAAAGAAGATGCGCATCGCCGCCGCCGACCTGGAGTTCGAGGAAGCCGCCCGGCTGCGCGACGAACTGAAACGGCTGCAATCCACCGCGCTGGCGATTGCCGACGATCCCTTTGCCCGCCAGAGCGACGTGGCCAAGGCGAACCTGGACGCCGAGATCACCTATTCGACCGACGACAGCCCGTCCAAACCGATCCCGGGCAAGGGCGGGCGCAAGCGTTTGCAGCGTGCGGGCCGTCCAAATGTGCCGAAGACGTTTGGCTCCCGCGCGCGGTAAGCCGCTGTTCCAATAGACTAATATTGGTAACCGCGGCCGCGCTGCGCCGGAAAGCATTGTTATTTAGGGCTTTTGCACCTATATCAGGGGTCACGTGGTTCTTGCGTCCTAAGTCAGACGAAGCGCTTTCAGTCTTTCTGACCTGCCCTCTTCACCGAGGCGCGCCGGACGCACCGAAAAACTTCCCTCGATCAGACTACTTGTTACCACGGCCGTCCCGGCATTTCGCCTGGACGGAACCCGATGACCAAAGGAACAATCATTATGACCATCGGAACCGTGAAGTTTTTCAATTCCACCAAGGGTTTTGGTTTCATCTCGCCGGAAGGCGGCGGCAAGGACGTGTTTGTGCACGCCTCGGCCGTTGAAGCTGCCGGCATGCGTACGCTGAACGAAGGCCAGAAGGTCAACTTCGACGTGGTGCCGGACGCGCGCGGCGCCAAGGCCGCCAACCTGTCGGAAGCCTAAGACAAAGCGGGGCGGTGCGCATTCTGCGCGCCGCCCCATTTTTGAAAGCAGATCATGGCCAACAAGACCGAAACCGCCCGCCGCACCGCGCAAGGCATCTTCCAGACCTGGGAAGACCGCAAGACGCTGGTGAAGCAGGAAATGGACGCCGAACGCGCCCATAACGACGCCAAGACGATCCGCCTCAAGGCCCAGCGCCTGGAGAAGGAAGCTGCGGACGCCGAAACCGCCCGCATCGAAGCCGAGAATGCCCCGCCCGCGACGCCCAAGAAGCGCGTCAAGCGCGCCGTCTGATCCTTGACGCGTTTCTCGATTACCCATCGCACCGAATACCAGTACAGCCAGCCCGTCACACTCGGCCCGCACCGGCTGATGCTGCGCCCGCGCGAAAGCCGCGACCTCAAGCTGCTGACCCACCAGATCACCACCACCCCGCCCAGCACCATCAGCTGGGCGCAGGATGTGTTCGGCAACGCCATCGCCACCGTCACCTTCGACAAGCCAACCGACCGGCTGGTGATCGACAGCAGCGCCAGCCTGGAACACAGCAGCGCCGCCTGGCCGGTGTTTCCCATCGCCGCGAGCGCGATCAACTATCCCTTCAGCTATTCGCCGGAAGAGCGCACCGACCTGGGCGCGCTGCTGTCGCCGCAATATGACGATCCCAT
>CANGRN010000085.1 GCA_947455695.1 Alphaproteobacteria bacterium | reverse complement strand
ACCTTCAAGCCCAACACCGACGACATGCGAGATGCGCCGTCACTGGTGATCGTGCCGTACTTGCAAAAAGCCGGCGCCGTCATCCGCGCCTTTGATCCGGAAGGTCACAAGGAAGCCGCCAAGCATCTGCAGCTGGACTATCGGGCCGACACCTATGACGCGCTGGAAGGCGCTGATGGCGTGGTGATCCTGACCGAATGGAATGAATTCCGCGCCCTGGACTTCGCGCGCGTGAAGGCGGCGCTGAAGACCCCGCTGATGGTGGATCTGCGCAACATCTATCGCCCCACCCAGATGACAGAAGCGGGATTTCGCTACATCAGCGTAGGGCGCTGATCCGGCGTTAACCACGCCTCTTGGCCTTTCGGTAAGGCTTGCGCCCGTAAACTTGCGCCCATCGGTTAACGGGGCGCTCGGAATGTTCGGCAAAATCGCTATTATCGGACTGGGTTATGTCGGCCTGCCGGTCGCGGCTGCCTTTGCGGAAAAATTTCCCAGCACCATCGGCTTTGACATCGACAGCCGTCGCGTCGCCGCCTTGCGCGGAGGCGAGGACTGGACGGGCGAAGTCGGCAACAAGCGCCTCAAGGCCAGCGGGCTGACGGTCACCAATGAGCTGTCGCGCCTGAAGGGTTGCGACACCTTCATTGTCTGCGTCCCCACACCCATCCACAAGGATCGCCGCCCCAACCTGGAGCCGTTGCGCGCCGCCTCGCAAAGCGTCGGCCAGGTGATGAAGAAGGGCGCGCTGGTGGTCTATGAATCCACTGTTTATCCCGGCGTTACCGAGGAATATTGCGGCCCCATCCTGGCGCAGGTCTCCGGCCTCAAGCAGGGGAAGGATTTCAAACTTGGCTATTCGCCCGAGCGCATCAATCCGGGTGACAAGGAACAGAGCTTCGAGCGCATCGTGAAGGTCACCGCCGGCGAGGACGCCGCCACGGCCGAGAAAGTCGCCAAGTTGTACGGCTCGGTAGTGACGGCCGGCATCCACAAGGCGCCGTCGATCAAGGTGGCCGAAGCGGCCAAGGCGCTGGAGAACACCCAGCGCGACCTCAACATCGCGCTCATGAACGAGATGGCGATCATCTGCGATGCCATGAAGATTCCCACGCGCGACGTGCTTGAAGCAGCGGGCACCAAGTGGAATTTCCTCAAATTCTCGCCGGGCCTGGTGGGCGGCCACTGCATCGGGGTGGACCCCTATTACCTGACCGCCAAGGCGCTGGAGCTGGGCTACAATCCGCAGGTCATCCTGGCGGGACGGCGCATCAACGACTCCATGGGCAACATCATTGCCCGCCGGGTGGTACGCTTCATGGCCGCCGGCGAACGCCCGATCCACAAGGCCAAGGTCGGCATACTCGGCCTGACCTTCAAGGAAAATGTCCCCGACATCCGCAACAGCCGGGTGCCGGACGTACTGGCCGAGCTCAAGACCTTCGGCATCACGCCCATCGTGCATGATCCACTGGCCGATCCGCGCGAGGTCAGGCGCGAATACGGGCTTCAAATCAGTCCGGTGTCGGATTTCAAGAACCTGGACGCGCTGGTGCTGGCGGTGCCGCATGCCGAGTATCTCAAGAACAGCGCGAAAATGCCCGCCATGCTGCGCAAGGGCGGCATTCTGGCCGACGTCAAATCTGTCATTGACCGCAAGCTGATCCCCGGCAATGTTCGGTACTGGAGTCTCTGAACAGGCCGCAATTGGCGAAAATTCTGGTCACCGGCGCGGCGGGCTTCATCGGCGCCGCGGTCTCACGGGCGCTTCTGGCCCGGGGCGATCATGTCATCGGCGTGGACAATCTCAGCCCCTATTATGATGTGGCACTGAAGCAGGCGCGGCTTCAGACCCTGTCGCCGCACAAGGACTTCACGTTTCACCACGCCGACATCGCCGACAAAAGCGTGATCGGGACCTTGGCCGGCACCGGCATCAGCGCGATCATCCACCTCGCCGCCCAGCCCGGCGTTCGCTACAGTCTGGAAGATCCCTTCGCCTATGTCACCGCCAACATGATGGGTCACACCGTGATGCTGGAACTGGCGCGGGCGCTCAAGATCGCGCATTTCGTCTATGCCAGTTCCTCGTCCGTTTATGGCGCCAACAAGAAGACGCCTTTCGCAGTGGGCGATGCGGTTGATCATCCCAACTCGCTCTATGCCGCCACCAAGCGCGCCGACGAACTTTTCACCCAGGCTTACGCGCATCTCTATGTCATCCCCTGCACGGGCCTGCGCTTCTTCACCGTCTATGGACCCTGGGGCCGGCCGGACATGGCGCCGATCCTGTTCGCCAAGGCCATCGCGGCGGGCGAGCCGATCAAGGTGTTCAATCACGGGGAAATGTGGCGCGACTTCACCTATGTCGACGACATCGTGGACGGCGTGCTGCGGGCGCTGGATCGGCCACCTGCGTCGTCACCACCGCATGCGGTTTATAACTTGGGCAACAATAAATCCGAGAAGCTCACCGATTTCATTGGCGATCTCGAAAAAGCGCTGGGCAAGAAGGCGCAGATGGTGATGGCGCCGATGCAGCCGGGCGACGTGCCCGCGACCTGGGCCGACATAGATGCCAGCACCGCGGCGCTGGGCTACAAGCCCACCACGCCCATCAGCGCGGGCATTCCCAAATTCGTGGACTGGTTCCGGGACTACTACCGCGCCTGAATGCGCGGCGGGGCCGAGATCAAAGTAAAGACGCAGGCGGCAACGCAGATCAGCAGCACGGCGGCACCGGCGCCGGCGGCAAACGCCACCCGCCAAATCGCCCGTGCGATGCTTTGGAACCCTGCGATCATGCCAAAATTGTAATCCCGTTTTGGCACAGGCGCCAAAGCAGAGCCCAAATTAAGCTTACCGGTTAAGCGGCCAACAGGCGCGCGGCTTCCGGCCAGTCGCGGACCAGGCGTTCGGCCCCGGCCTGAGCCAGGCGCGCGCCCAGCCCGTCATCGGCATGGCCGCCGCCCAGAAAGCCCCAAACCGTCATGCCCGCGGCGCGCGCGGCCTTAACCCCGTTCACGCTGTCTTCCAGCACCAGGCAGTCGCCCGGCGGCACGCCCAGCGCCGCGGCGGCATGCAGGAACAGGTCGGGCGCCGGCTTGGCGTTGGCCACATGGTCGGCGCCATAGACATGGGGCGCGAAGTGATCCCACAGGCCGGTGCGCTTGAGCTTGCGCTCCAGCCCGCCCACCGAACCGGAGCTGGCGATGGCCTTGGGCAGGGTCAGTCCCGCCACGGCATGCCCCGCGCCGGGCACCTCCGTGAGTTCGGCCACCATCACCGCGCGAAGCCGCTCGGACTGGCGGACGGCTTCGGCGATGGGCCGGCCCAGACGCTTCTGGGCTTCGTCATCGATGGCGGCGTGAAAGGCGTCAGTGGACAGGCCCATGAAGCGATTCACATAATCGCTGCGCTCGAAGATCAGGCCCTGCTCGGCCAGCATCTCCATCTCGACCTTCAGCGCGATGACTTCGCTGTCGACCAGGACACCGTCGCAATCGAAAATGATCGCCTGAAAGCTCAGAACTAGGCCGCCTTGCGGGTCTGCAGGAACTCGCCCATGCGCTCCAGGGCGCGCAGGATATTCTCTGCCGAATTGGCATAGGACAGGCGCAGATAGCCTTCGCCCAGAATGCCGAAGTCCGGCCCGCCGATCAGCGCCACGCCGGTCTCGTCCAGCAGCGCATTGGCCAGCGGCTTGGCCTTCCAGCCAGTCTGCTTGACGTTGGGGAAGGCATAGAAGGCGCCCTTCGGCGTGATGCAGGATACGCCCGGCAGCTTGTTCAGGCCTTCCACCACCAGCTTGCGGCGCTTGTCGAACTCGCCAAGCATGTAGGCCACCGCATCCTGCGGCCCGGTCAGGGCGGCGATGCCGGCATACTGGGTCGGCGCATTGACGCAGGAATGCAGGTTCACCGCCAGCTTGCGGGCATAGTCGTAAAGCTTGCCCGGCCAGATGGCGTAACCCAGGCGCCAGCCGGTCATGGCATAGGTCTTGGACCAGCCATTGAGGATGATCAGCCGGTCGCGGATGGACGGATAGCTCAGCAGGGTGACGTGCTTTTCGCCGTCATAGAGCAGCTGGTCGTAAATTTCGTCCGACAGGATGGCGACGTTCGGCCACTTCTCCATGCCCTTCACGAACTTGTCGACTTCGGCCTTGGGCGTGACGCCGCCCGTCGGATTGGCAGGCGAGTTGATGATGATCAGCCTTGTCTTGTCGGTGATGAGGCTGAGCGTTTCGTCGGCGGAAAAGGCAAAACCGTTTTCCTCGCGGATCGGGATCGGCACCGGGGTGGCGCCGGTATACTCGATCATGGAGCGGTAAATCGGAAAGCCGGGATCGGGATACATGATTTCCGCCCCCGGTTCGCCGAACATCATGATGGACATGTACATGGTGGGCTTGCCGCCCGGCATGATCATCACTTCTTCCGGCGATACCGTCACGCCATACCGCTTGTGCAGATCGGCCGACACCGCTTCGCGCAGCGGCAGGATGCCGTTGGCGGGGGTGTAGCCGTGATGGCCGTCGCGCAGCGCCTTGGCGGCGGCTTCCACGATATGGTCGGGGGTACGGAAGTCCGGCTGGCCGATGCCCAGATTGATGATGTCGCGGCCCTGGGCGGCCAGGGCGGTGGCGCGGGCCAGCACGGCAAAGGCGTTTTCCTCGCCGATACGGTCGAAATTCGCGACGGTCGTCATGGGCATCCTGGGCTGTTGGGGCGGCTGTTTGAGGGTTGCCATATAAAGCCTCGCGCCTCCGGATGCCAGCGCCATGGAGCGACCGGCTTGCCGGCGCGACCATTGAACGATCTAGCCGCGCCGGAGCAGCCGCCGGGCCAGGTTTTTGGCCTTTTCCTTGATCAGCGGGGCATAGGCCAGCCCCCTGCCCTGGGCCACCCGCGCCATCTGCGCCTTGATGTGACCCTGGAAGTGCAGCGAACGGAATCGCACCCATTCCCCGGTCTTCAGGTTGCGGCACCAGGGCTGGCCGTCACGGAAGACAATGTGCTTGCGGCCAAACCGGGTTTCGTACTCGTCCTTCACCAGGTTTTCGGCGCCGTTGATGTTGAGATCGAACACCGCCCCGCCGATGGGGGCGGCAAAATTGGCGATGTCGCTGCGGTCCCGGGCCCACAGATGCAGCAGCGCCATGTCACAGATGCCGCCGGGCGCCCCGGTCTGGCAGTGCCAGGCCCACTTGTCCGTCATGGCCGGCAGCATATTTTCAAACGAGGCCACCAGGTAATCGCAGAACTCATCCACCGCGCCCCGCGTCCAATAAGATGTCTGTGGCCCGAAGGAATAGCGGAAGCCGGGCTGAGCCAGCGGCATGTGCAGTCCGCACGGCACGCCCCTGGCCTTCAGATGCTCGGCCTCGAAGCCGTGCAGGTCCTCGAAAAGCAGCACATCGCTGTCGACATGGAAGAAACTGTCCAGCCCATGGTCCTGCATGAATTGCTGCATGACAAAGAAGCGCTGGAAGCACCGCAGCTCGAAGATATGCGGGTGGGTGGACATGTGGCGGTAGGCCGCCTCGAAGCGCGGCCAACCGTCCGACATGCGGTCAAAGCCCAGATGGGCAACGATGTTGCCGGCCGCCCGCGCACGCGCCAGCGCGGTCTTGAGATAGTCCTGGTCGCCATCGTGAATGATCACGACATTGGGCTTGGTCGTCATACCGCTTCCGTCGCCTGGGGCCTGCGAGTTTGCAATGCCCGCAGCCCTGCGCCTAGCCCAGATAGCCCGTGTCGCGCAGGTATTTCACGATGCTCTCGGCCTGGGCCTCCGGCGTCGATTCCACCGTCTTGAGCGTCAGGTCGGGATGTTCCGGGGCTTCGTAGGGACTGTCGATGCCGGTGAAGTTCTTGATCTTGCCGGCCCTGGCCTTTTCATACAGGCCCTTGGGATCGCGGCTCATGCAGACTTCGATGGGCGTGTCCACGAATACTTCCAGGAATTCGCCCTCGCCGACCAGTTCGCGCGCCATGCGGCGCTCGGACCGGAAAGGCGAGATGAAGGCGGTCAGCACGATCAATCCGGCATCGATGAACAGCTTGGCGGCCTCGCCGACGCGGCGGATATTCTCTACCCGGTCGGCATCGGTGAAGCCCAGGTCGCGGTTCAAGCCGTGGCGGACATTGTCGCCGTCCAGCAGATAGGTGTGCTTGCCTTCGGCGGCCAGCGCCTTTTCCACCAGGTTGGCGATGGTGGATTTTCCCGAACCGGACAGGCCGGTGAACCACAGCACCACGGGCTTCTGGCCCTTCATGGCGGCGCGGGCATCCTTGTTCACGTCCACGGCCTGCCAATGCACGTTCGTCGCGCGCATCAGCGAGAAGTCGATCATGCCGGCGCCGACCGTGGCATTGGTGAAACGGTCGATCAGGATGAAACCGCCGGTGTCGCGATTGTCGCGATAGGCGTCGAAGGCCAGCGGCTGGGCGGCCGAGAAATTGACATAGCCGACTTCGTT
>CANGRN010000084.1 GCA_947455695.1 Alphaproteobacteria bacterium | reverse complement strand
GTTGCTGGCCGAAGTCTGCGGGTTGGCGGAATGGCCGACCGTCTATATCGGCACCATCCAGGACGAGTTCATGGATGTGCCGGCCGAAATCCTGCAGACCTCGATGCGGACGCATCAGAAATATTTCAGCCTGCGCGACCCCAAGACGGGGAAAATGGCCAATCGCTTCGCCCTGGTCGCCAACATGGTGGCCAAGGACGGCGGCAAGGAAATCGTCGCTGGCAACGAGCGCGTCCTGCGCGCCCGCCTGTCGGACGCCAAGTTCTTCTGGGACGAGGACCGCAAGCACTCCCTGGAAAGCCGGGTCGAGAAGCTGAAAGGCATCGTCTTCCACGCCAAGCTGGGTACGCAATTCGCACGTGTAGAACGCATTGAAAAGCTGGCGGGCGAAATCGCCGGCAAGATCGGCGCCGATGTGAAACTGGCGCAGCGCGCCGCGAAGCTGGCCAAGGCCGACCTGACCACCGGCGTGGTGGGCGAATTCCCCGAGCTGCAAGGTGTGATGGGCCGTTATTATGCCCTGCACGATAAGGAAGAGGCGGCCGTCGCTGACGCCGTGCGCGATCACTACAGGCCCGTCGGCCCGAGCGATGCGGTACCCACCGACAAGGTCGCTATTGCCGTGGCCCTGGCTGATAAGCTGGATGCGCTGACCGGCTTCTTTGCAGCCGGTGAAAAGCCCACCGGTTCCGGCGATCCCTTCGCCTTGCGCCGCGCCGCGCTGGGCGTGATCCGCATTCTCCTGGAAAACAAACTGCGCTATCCGCTGAAGCTGGAAAGCGACCTCCTGTCTTTCTTCGCCGACCGCCTGAAGGTGGCGTTGAAAGAAAAGGGCATCCGCCACGACCTGATCGATGCGGTGTTCAGCCTGGGCGGCGAAGACGACCTGGTGCGCCTGGTGGCGCGGGTCGAGGCGCTGCAGGCTTTCCTGAAATCCGATGACGGCGCCAACCTGTTGGCCGGCTACAAGCGTGCCGCCAATATCCTCAAGGCCGAGGAAAAGAAGGACGGCAAGACCTTCATCAGCGAGGTCGCAGAAAAGTTGCTGTCCGAACCGGCCGAGAAGGCGTTATTCGCGGCGTTGGACAAGGCCCGCACCGCCATCACGGCGGCGCTGGACAAGGAAGACTTCGCCGCCGCCATGCAGCAGATGGCCGCCCTGCGCGTTCCCGTCGACAGCTTCTTCGAAGGTGTGAAGGTGAATGCCGACGACAAGCCGGTGCGCGAAAATCGCCTGAACCTTTTGGCGTCACTGCGCGCCGCGCTTCACCAGGTGGCGGATTTCTCGCGCATCGAAGGGTGAGGGCGATGCGCAAAGCGTCCTGTGGACGTTTTGCCGCCCGAACGCGCGAAGCGCCGCACGAAGACACAGACCGGATCGGCGAAGCCGGTCCTGACATGTTGGAGATGGTTACATGACGAAATGGGTCTATGCATTCGGCGACGGCAAGGCCGAAGGCGAAGCCGGCATGCGCAACCTGCTGGGCGGCAAGGGCGCCAACCTGGCCGAGATGAGCAATCTGGGCCTGCCGGTGCCCCCGGGCCTGACCATCACCACCGAAGTCTGCACCTATTACTATGCCAACAAGGAAAGCTATCCGCCGGACCTGAAGGAACAGGTCGACATCGCCCTGCGCGAAGTCGGTTACCAGGCCAAGGGCAATTTCGGCGACACCGACAAGCCGCTGCTGCTGTCGGTGCGCTCGGGCGCGCGCGTCTCCATGCCCGGCATGATGGATACGGTTCTGAATCTGGGCCTGAACGCCGCCACGGCCGAAGGGCTTGCCCGGCTGACCGGTGATGAGCGTTTCGCCTATGACAGCTATCGCCGCTTCATCCAGATGTATTCCGACGTGGTGCTGGGCGTGGACCATGCCGCCTTCGAGGAAATCCTGGACGACGAGAAGGACGCCAAGGGTATCGAGCTGGACACCGACCTGGACGCCGAGGACCTCAAGCGCATTGCCGGCCTTTACAAGGCGCGCGTGCAAAAGGAACTGGGCAAGCCGTTCCCCGAGGATGTGCAGGAACAGCTCTGGGGCGCCATCGGCGCGGTGTTCGGGTCCTGGCACAGCCCGCGCGCCAACATCTACCGCAAGCTGAACAATATTCCCGAGGACTGGGGCACCGCCGTGACCGTGCAGGCCATGGTGTTCGGCAATCGCGGCGAAAGCAGCGCCACCGGCGTTGCCTTCACCCGCGACCCGGCCACCGGGGAAAAGCTGCTCTATGGCGAATTCCTGATCAACGCCCAGGGCGAGGACGTGGTGGCGGGCATTCGCACGCCGCAGCCCATCTCCAAGGCGGTGCGCGAGCGGCTGGGCATCCGCAAGGCCAGCATGGAAGAAGCCATGCCCAAGGCGTACGAGGAATTGCGCGCCATCGGCGAACAGCTGGAACAGCATTACCGCGACATGCAGGACGTGGAATTCACGGTGCAGGAAGGCAAGCTGTTCATGCTGCAGACCCGCTCCGGCAAGCGCACCGCGGAAGCGGCGCTGAAAGCTGCCGTGGACATGGAGCGCGAAGGACTGATCGACCGGAAGATCGCGGTTACCCGGGTCGAGCCGGAAGCCCTGAACCAGTTGTTGCACCCGACGCTCGATCCCGATGCGCCGCGCGAGCAGATCGCGATGGGCCTGGGCGCCTCGCCGGGCGCCGCCACCGGCGAAGTCGCATTTACCGCGGAGGAGGCCGAGAAGCTGGCCGCCGATCACCGCGACGTGATTTTGGTGCGCACCGAAACCAGTCCGGAAGACATTCACGGCATGCATGCGGCGCGCGGCATCCTGACCGCGCGCGGCGGCATGACCAGCCACGCCGCCGTGGTGGCGCGTGGCATGGGGCGCCCCTGCGTCTCCGGCGCCGGCATGCTGAAGATCGATGCGGTGCGCGGCGAGATGGTGGCGGGCAATGTCACCATCAGCCGCGGCGACATCATTACCATCGACGGCGCGGCGGGCCTGGTGTTCAAGGGCAAGGTCGGTTTGCGCCAGCCGGAAATGACCGGCGATTTCGGCACCCTCATGGGCTGGGCCGATGAAGTCCGGGTTCTGAAAGTCCGCACCAATGCCGACACGCCCGGCGACGCCGCCACCGCGCGCAAGTTCGGGGCCGAAGGCATCGGCCTGTGCCGCACCGAGCATATGTTCTTTGAAGCCGACCGCATCATCGCGGTGCGCCAGATGATCCTGGCCGACGCCGAAGACGAGCGCAAAGCGGCCTTGGCGAAATTGCTGCCCATGCAGCGCGCCGATTTTGAAGGCATCTTCCAGGAAATGGCGGGCCTGCCGGTTACCATCCGTCTGCTGTATCCGCCGCTGCACGAATTTCTGCCGCACAAGGAAGAAGAGTTCGCGGAAGTCGCCGCCGCCGCCGGCACCAACGTCAAGAAGCTGCGCGCGCGCGCCATCGCGCTGCATGAAGCCAATCCCATGCTGGGCCATCGCGGCTGCCGACTGGGCATCACCTATCCGGAAATCTATGAAATGCAGGCCCGCGCCATCCTGGAAGCGGCGCTGGCGGTGGAAGAAAAGGGCGGGGCTGCAGTGCAGCTGGAAATCATGATCCCGCTGGTGGCCTTCAAGTCGGAACTGGACATCCTGGCGGCGCGCATCGCGGCCGTGGCCGATGCGGTGAAACAGGAACGCGGGAAAGTCCCCAATTACCTGATCGGAACGATGATCGAATTGCCGCGCGCTGCGCTGAAGGCGGGCGAGATCGCGCAGACCGCGCAGTTCTTCTCGTTCGGCACCAACGATCTGACGCAGACAACGCTGGGTGTATCGCGCGATGACGCCGGCATGTTCCTCAGCGACTATCTGACCAAGGGCGTGATCGCGCGCGATCCCTTTGTTTCACTGGATGTCGATGGTGTTGGTGAACTGATCCGGATTGCGGCGGAAAGGGGGCGCAAGACCCGCGAAAAACTCAAGCTTGGTATCTGCGGAGAGCATGGCGGTGACCCTGATTCCATCCGCTTCTGCCACGACTCAGGATTGGATTACGTGTCCTGTTCACCATTCCGGGTTCCAATTGCGCGTCTCGCGGCGGCGCAGGCGGCCTTGAAAAAGAGTCGCAGCGACGCTTGATCCGCATACGGACGGCACAGGAAAACCCTGTGTTTTTCGGCCGTTTATGACGCTCTGTCACGTTAATGAAATTTTTTGTTTGACGATTCGTTTTTTGAGGGGCACAAGCCGCCCACCAGGTGCTGGGAACCGTTCGGAACTTTTGAGGATTACGCGCAATCGAAACAGCCTGATTGAAATAGCCACTGCACATTGAACGCCGAAGGGGCGCGATACGAGCAATAGCGAAATAGACCAAGCCGCAAGACCAAGCGATATCAACGAGCCGAAAAGAGTACCAAGCCTTATGTCCAAGAAAACCAATGACGCGATTTCGCGTTCCGACCGCGTGCTTGTGGCCGCGATGGCGATCATTCTCGCCACCGCCAGCGCCGCAATCGGCGCCTCCATGACCTATCATCCGTCCACGGACAAAGCCGTGGCGCTGAAGCCGGCCGTTGCCGTGGCCGAAGCCCCCAAGCCCGCGACCGACGCGGTGATGAGCCAGCTTCTGGCCGAGCACAAATGCCTGTCGGAAGTGCTGTATTACGAAGCCCGCGGCGAAGGCGCCGGCGGCCAGAAAGCCATTGCCGAAGTTGTGTTCCACCGCATGAACCATGGCGATTACGGCCATTCGATCTGCGCCGTGGTCTATGAGGGCGCCAACCGGTCCGGCTGCCAGTTCTCCTTCGCCTGCAATGGCGACATGAAGCGCGCCAAGCAGCCCGCCGCCTGGCATCATGCCGAAGCCCTGGCGGCCCAGATCCTCACCGGCCAGGTGCCGCTGCGGAACGCCACCGGCGGCGCCCTGAACTTCCACGCCGCGTCTGTCTCGCCCGACTGGGCCGACACGATGGACAAGACGACCCAGATCGGGAACCACGTCTTCTATCGCAACGCGCCGCGCACCCGCGACAGCTGACCCTAAAAGTCCAGACCGATATCCAGATTGGGCGCGCTGTGGGTGATGGCGCCTGAACTGATGTAGTCGACGCCTGTCTCGGCGATGGCGCGCACGGTCGCCAAGGTGACGTTGCCGGACCCTTCCAGCACGGCCTTGCCCTTGGAAAGCACAACGGCGCGGCGCAAATCGTCCAGAGACATGTTGTCGAGCAGGATGCGGTCGACGCCCAGGGCGAGCGCTTCTTCCAGCTGCTCCAGCCGGTCCACTTCCACCTCGATCCGCACCATATGGCCCAGGCCGGCGCGGAGCCGCGCCACGGCGGGGCCGATGCCGCCCGCGGCCTGGACATGATTGTCCTTGACCATGGCGGCGTCATCCAGCCCGAAACGGTGATTGAAGCCGCCGCCGCAGCGCACGGCATATTTCTGCAAGGCGCGCAGGCCGGGCAGGGTCTTGCGGGTGCAGACGATGCGCGCGTTTGTGCCTTCGACCGCCTTCACCAATGCCGCGGTGGCGGTTGCGGTGCCCGATAGCGGCCCCAGGAAATTCAGCGCGACCCGTTCGGCGGTGAGGATGCTGCGGGCGGGACCGGACACGGTGGCCAGCACCGCACCGGCGGTGGCGTCCGAGCCATCGGGCAGCAACACCTCAAATTTTGCAGACGGGTCCACCAGCCGGAAGGCCGCTTCGGCACAGATCAGCCCGGCAATGCGTCCGGGTTTCCGGGCGACGAATTTCGCGGCTGCCTGCTTTTCGGCTGGAATGGTGAGCTGGCTGGTGATGTCGCTGGCGCGGCCCAGATCTTCTGCCAATGCGGCCGATACCAGCGGCTCGAACAGCAGCGCCGCAGGCGGCCGCGTGACGTCCAATGCCAATGTCATTTGCGGGCGCGGGTGGCGGGCGCGGCCTCGCCGCCGGCGGCGATCCTGTCGGCGTCCGCCAAGGTCATGAAGGTGCGGGTGGCGGTCTTGGAGGTGAGCGGGAAGTCGCTGCGCCAATGGCCGCCGCGCGATTCATGCCGCGTCAGCGCCGCCGCCGTTACCAGCTTGGCCGCCGCCGTCATGTTGAGCAGGGCCGGTTCGTTGCTGGTGGTTTCCAGCCGGGTGATGACATCCAGCGCGGCGCGCATGCCGGCGACATCGCGCTCCACGCCGACGCCGCTGGTCATCGCGTTGCGCAGTACATGCGGCGGGGCCGGGGAGGCAAAACGCTGCGGCGCAGGGGGAGCGCCGCGAAGCGCGCCCGCAGCCAGCTGGCCGCGCACGTCGTCAGCCACGCGGGCGCCGAACACCAGGCCTTCCAGCAAGGAGTTAGACGCCAGGCGGTTTGCGCCGTGCAGGCCGGTGGCGGCGCATTCGCCCACCACCCACAGGCCGGGCAGGGAAGATCGGCCATTCTCGTCCGAGGCAATGCCGCCCATGTGATAATGCGCGGCGGGCGCCACCGGGATCATCGCGGTGACCGGATCGATCCCCGCCGACATGCAGGCGGCATAAACGGTGGGGAAGTGACGCGGGAAGTCCGCGCCGATCGCCTGCCGGCAATCCAGATAGACCTTGGAACC
>CANGRN010000083.1 GCA_947455695.1 Alphaproteobacteria bacterium | reverse complement strand
GGCTCGACCACCTTGGCAAGCTGCAGCAGCGACTGCTGCCAGCCCAGGTAACAGGCTTCCACCGGGATCATCGCAGGGATGTTCGCCTGCTCGATATGGATTTCGGTGCCCACCGAAACGGCCTTCAGCTGCACCGTCACATTCATGACGCCGGGCAGGTTGGGGTCGTCGAAGCGATCGGTGTAGCGGATGCGCTCGCCCGGAATCAGCTCCAGATATTCCCCGCCAAAGGCATGGCTGCTGCCGGTCGAGAAATTGGTGAAGGACATGCGGAAGGTGCCGCCGACTTTCGCATCCAGGTGATCGACCTTGCAGGTGAAGCCGTAGGGCGGCAGCCATTTGGCAAGTGCCTGCGCATCCAGGAAGGCGCGATAGACCTTTTCCGGCTTGGCTGTCAGCACGCGGTGGAATTTGACGCTGTTGGGGGCGGTCATGATCGTCCTTTTATGGTGTCGCTACGCTTGTAAGACGGATGAAGCGGGCTTGTTCCGACATACCATGCCCGAAAGATTTTGGGTCGGGCCCTCGCACTTGCGGAATCCCGGCCGCTTGCACAGGTCCGTACAGGCCTTAAGCTGGCCGCAACGCGCGGCCGCCAGAGCCCGCATCCCGGGGGCAGGAAACATGGCCATTCGCAATCGCGTCGTCGCCTTTACCATGGCGCTGGCCGCAGTCACCTACCTCGACCGGGTGTGCATCGGCGTGTTGCAGACCAAGATCAGCGCCGACCTGGACCTGACACGGGTGCAGATGGGCTACATCTTCAGCGCCTTTGCCGTGGCCTATGCCGCTTTCGGCGTGCCCCTGGCCCGCTGGTGCGACCGCGACGGCGCCCGCAAGGTCCTGACCTGGGTGGTGCTGGTCTGGTCGGCCTTCACCATGGCGACGGCGCTGGCATGGAATTTCGTCTCCATGGCCGTGATCCGCTTTCTGTTCGGCATCGGCGAGGCCGGCGCCTGGCCGAGCGTGGCGCGGGTCTATTCCCGCTGGATCCCGCTGGCCCAGCGCGGCCGCATCCAGGGCATCTTCTTTGCCGGCGCACACCTGTCGGGCGGCGTGACGCCGCTGGTGGTCATGGCCATGGCCGGCTGGCTGCAATGGCGCATGATCTTCATCGTGTTCGGCACCATCGGCGCGCTGTGGGCGGTATGCTGGCACATCTGGTTCCGCGACGAGCCGCGCGACCATCCTTCGGTATCGACAGAAGAGCGCGATCATATCGAGGCGACGCGCGGGCTGGCCGGGGCGGCGCAGGAGACCGGCAGCTGGACCCGGGTGTTCCGGACGCCGACGGTGGCGCCGCTCTGCATCCAGGCCTTTGCCAATTCCTATGGCTTTTATTTCTTCATCACTTGGCTGCCGACCTATCTGGCGCAGGCGCGCGGCATGAAGGGCGCGGAACTGGCGATCTTCTCCGGCCTGCCGCTGATGCTGAGCTTTGTCGCCGACCTGACGGGCGGCGAAGGTTCGGACAAGCTGGCCCGCCGCATCGGCCTGCGCGCCGCGCGCCGCGCCTTCGGCACCGGCGGCTATGTGCTGGCAGCGGGTTCGATCTTCCTGGCCACCCAGCTGCCCAGCGGTTTTGCCGCCGGATTGCTGATCGCCATCGGCGGCGCCTGCTCCATGCTGACCCTGGCGCCGGCCTGGGCGACGGCGGTGGATGTGGGCGGCCGCCATGCCGGCGTCACCGCGGGCACCATGAACACCATCGGCCAGGTCGGCGGGATCTTGAGCCCGATCGTGCTGGCGTACATCGTGGATGCGACAAACAACTGGAACCTGCCGCTGCTGGTGCTAGCGGCAATCTATGGCGTCGCCGCGCTGGCCTGGCTGGCGATCAATCCCGACCAGCGGGTGGAGACGGCCTAGGCGTCTGTCGCAGGCGTGATCTGAACGGACTCGCCGCAGCCACAAGCGCTGGTCTGGTTCGGATTGTTGAACACAAAGCGCGCGCCCAGCTTTTCCTGCACGAAATCCAGCTCGGTGCCGATCAGGAACAGGATGGCCTTGGGATCGATGAAGATCTTCACGCCCTTGTCTTCCATCACCTCTTCGAAGGGCTTGGTGTCTTCGGCATAGGCCATGGTGTAGCTCATGCCGGCGCAGCCGCCATTGGTGACGCCAACCCGCAAGCCCAGATACTTGCCGTCGGCGCCGGCCATGATTTCCTGCAGGCGCGCTGCCGCGGCTTCGGTCAGCTTGACCGGCTTGGGGCGCTCGCGGCGCGGCTTCTGGACGGATGTGTTCACAGGCGTATCCATCAGAACATGTTCAGTTCGAGCTTGGCTTCTTCGCTCATGCGTTCGGGCGTCCAGGGCGGATCGAACGTCATGTTGACCGTGACCTCGCCGATGCCATCGACCAGTTCCAGCGCCGCCTTGACGTTCATCGGCATTTCGCCGGCCACCGGGCAGTTGGGCGCTGTCAAGGTCATGTCCACCGTGACATCCTTATTGTCCGCGACATCGACCTTATAGATAAGCCCGAGTTCATAGATATCAACCGGGATCTCCGGGTCGAACACGGTCTTCAGCGCCGTCACCAGCTTGGTGGTGAATTCGTCCAGTTCCTGTTTGCTGAGGGCGGATTGGGCGGCAGGTTCGCTCATGTCGCGCCCTCCTCTACGGCGTTCTTGTAAGTGTGCCAGGCCAGAGTGGCGCATTTCACCCGCATGGGGAATTCGCTGATGCCGCCCATCACTTCCAGCCGCTCGCGGTCGTCTTCCGGCAGGTCGCTGGCGTCTTCGCCCTTCACCAAATGCAGGAAGCCCTGCATCAGCTTTTCCGCCTCTTCGGCGGTGCGGCCCTTGAGCATGTCGGTCATCATCGAGGCGCTGGCCTGGCTGATGGCGCAGCCCTTGCCCTCAAAGGCGATGTCGCCGACGCGGCCATCCGCATCCAACTTCAGGTAAACCGTCACCTTGTCGCCGCACAGCGGATTATAGCCTTCGGCCTTGTGGCTGGCATGGTCCAAGGCCCCGTAATGGCGCGGGTGGCGCGAGTGATCGAGGATCACTTCCTGGTACAGTTCGCGGAGCGCGTTGTCGGTCATTGCAGAACCATCACGTAAGTATCCCGCGTGCCTTGGACAAGCCCGCCACCAGCGCGTCGACGTCGGCGCGGGTGTTGTAGAGGGCAAAGCTGGCCCGGCTGGTTGAAGCCACGTTGAAGCGTTCCATCAGCACCTGGGCACAGTGATGACCGGCGCGCACCGCCACGCCTTCGCGGTCCAGGATGGTGGCCAGGTCATGGGCGTGCATGCCATCGGCTTCGAATGAGATGATGGCGCCCTTGCCCGGTGCATCGCCGATCACCCGCAGCCAGTTGAACTGGCGCAGCTGCTCACGGGCATAGGTCAGAAGGTCATGTTCATGGGCGGCGACTGCCGCGCGGTCAAAGCCCGACAGGTAATCCAGCGCGGTCGCCAGCCCCACGGTTTCGATGATCGGCGGGGTGCCGGCTTCGAAGCGTGCCGGCGCGTCCGCATAGGTAATGCGATCCTTCATCACTTCCCGGATCATCTCGCCGCCGCCATTGAAGGGGCGCATGCCTTTGAGGTGTGCCCGCTTGGCATACAGCGCGCCGATGCCCGTCGGGCCATAGAGCTTGTGGCCGGTGACGACGTAGAAATCCACGTCCAGTGCCTGCACGTCCACCTTCTCATGCACCGCGCCCTGGCAACCATCGGCCAGCACCGGCACACCCTTGGCATGGGCGCGGGCGATGATGTCTTTCAGCGGCGTGACGGTGCCCAACACGTTGGACATGTGGGTGACAGCAACCAACTTCGTCTTGTTGGTGATCGCAGCATCGAGCGCCTCAATGTCCAGGCTGCCGTCATCGCGCACATCGACCCACTTCAGCACCGCGCCGGCGCGTTCGCGCAGGAAGTGCCAGGGCACGATGTTGGAATGATGCTCCATCACCGTCAGCACGATCTCGTCGCCCGGCTGGATCAGGGGCGCGAGATACGAATAGGACACCAGGTTGATGGCTTCGGTGCCGCCCTTGGTGAAGATGATTTCGTCCTCACGTGCGGCATTCAGGAATGTCTGTACCGTGCGGCGGGCCGCTTCATAGCGGTCGGTGGCCGCCGCCGACAGGAAATGCACGCCGCGATGGACATTGGCGTATTCGCCCTGGGCGAAGTCGCGCATCGTATCCAGCACGATACGCGGCTTCTGGGCGCTGGCGCCGCTGTCCAGATAGACCAGCGGCTTGCCATAGACCGTGCGCGACAGGATTTCAAAATCGGCGCGGGCCTTTTCGGCATCGAAGGAGGCAGCGATCTTGCTGGGCGCGTTCATGCGATCCCTTTCAGCGCGGTCAGCAGCTCGGTGCGCACCAGCTCGCGCTGGTCGGTATTGACGATTTCCGCCACCGCATCCTCCAGGAAAGCCTGCAGCAGCAAGCCACGGGCTTCCGCTTCGGGGATGCCGCGGGCCCGCAGGTAGAACAGCGATTCCGCATCCAGGTCGCCCACCGCCGCGCCATGGGCGCATTTGACGTCATCGGCGAAGATTTCCAGTTCGGGCTTCAGATCCGCTTCGGCGTTTTCGCTCAGCAGCAGCGCCTTGGCGCTCTGGTGGCTGTCGCTGCCATCGGCGCCCTTGGCCACCGTCACCTTGCCCTGGTAGACGGCTCGGGCATAGCCGCCCGCGACATGCTTGAACAGCTGGGTGCTGGTGGTGTTGCCATGGCGATGGATGACATGCGTGGTGACGTCGCTGTGGCGCTTGCCGTCCAGCACCGACACACCGGACAAGTGCGCCTGCGCACCCTCGCCTTCCAGCGCGATTTCCAGCTCCATGCGCGACAATTTGCTGCCGAATCCGGCGAAGTGGGCGCGATAACGGGCACCCGCGGCGATGCGCAAGCTGGCTTCCTCAACCAGCACCGCGTCTCCGGACCGCGGCGAAATCCGCACATGTTCCAGGCTGGCGCCTTCGCCCAGTACAATCTCGAAACCGACATTGCGGAAATCGGCGATGCCGACGCTTTCCACCAGGGTCAGCGAAGCACCCTCTTCCAGCACCAGCAGCCCGCGCACATGGCCGTTGCCATGGAAGGCCAGCTTCAGGGCTGCGGAAACTTGCGCGCCCTTGGCGATCCGCAGCGCCACACCGCCATCCGACAGGGTCAGCGAAGCCGTGCCCATGATGTTGCGGCCGGCCGTGGCGAAATGCTTTTGCACCCAGTCCGGGGCGCCGTCTCTGGACAGGTCGAACATCTCGACACCGTCCGGCAGCGCATCCACCTGCCACAGCGCCTGGTCCGTGCCGATGCCGGCTTCGCCCAACGCCACTTTCAGGTCGGAATATTTCCATTCCTCCACCCGGCGCGTGGGAACGCCATGCGATCCGAAGATCGTGGCGGCCTCGGCCTTGCGGGCCTGGATGGTGGAAGGCAGCGCCAGCGTCATGCCGGCTCCTTCAGGATATGCTCATAGCCCTTGGCTTCCAGCTCCAGCGCCAGTTCCTTGCCGCCTTCAGCCACGATCCTGCCGCGCGCCAGCACATGGATGCGGTCGGGCACGATGTAATCCAGCAGGCGCTGGTAATGTGTGATCACCAGCATGGCGCGCGAAGGATCGCGCAGGGTGTTGACGCCTTCGGCCACCAGCTTCAGGGCGTCGATGTCCAGGCCGGAATCGGTTTCATCCAGCACCGCCAGCTTGGGCTCGAACAGCGCCATTTGCAGGATTTCCAGCCGCTTCTTCTCGCCGCCGGAAAAACCGACATTCAGGGCGCGCTTCAGCATTTCTTCGCTGACATTCAAGGTCTTGGCCTTGGCCCGCACCAGCTTCAGCACGGCCACGGCATCCAGGTCCGATTCACCACGCGCCCGGCGCTGGCTGTTCAGCGCCGTCTTCAGGAACATCATGGTGGTGACGCCGGGGATTTCCACCGGATACTGCATGGCCAGGAACACGCCCCTGGCCGCGCGCACTTCGGGCACCAGCGCGGCAAGATCTTCGCCGTTATAGGTGATCGAACCTTCGGTAATGTCGTAACCGGCGCGGCCCGCCAACACATAAGACAAGGTGCTCTTGCCCGAGCCATTGGGGCCCATGATGGCATGCACTTCGCCGGCCTTGATCGACAGGGTCAGGCCCTTGAGGATTTCCTTGTCCCCGACCGAGACGTGGAGATTCTTGATCTCGAGCATGACTAACCTACCGAACCTTCCAGAGAGATACCCACCAGCTTCTGCGCCTCGACGGCGAATTCCATGGGCAATTGCTGCAGCACTTCCTTGCAGAAACCATTGACGATCAGCGACACCGCCTCGTCCTGCGGGATGCCGCGGGCCAGGCAATAGAACAGCTGGTCCTCGGCGATCTTGGACGTGGTCGCTTCATGCTCGATGCGCGCGGATGCGTTGCGGCTTTCGATATAGGGCACGGTATGGGCGCCGCAGTCGCCGCCGATCAGCAGCGAGTCGCACTGGGTGTAGTTGCGGGCATTCTTCGCCTTGCCATAGATGCTGACCAACCCGCGATAGGTGTTCTGCGCCTTGCCGGCCGAAATGCCCTTGGAGATAATGCGTCTGCGGGTATTG
>CANGRN010000082.1 GCA_947455695.1 Alphaproteobacteria bacterium | reverse complement strand
CTGTGGGATGCCGGCGCGGTGATGCTGGGCAAGACCAATCTGGACGAATTCGCCATGGGATCGTCCAACGAGACCAGCGCCTTCGGCAATGTCATCAATCCCTGGCGGGCCAAGAACTCCAACGTGAACCTGGTGCCGGGCGGATCGTCGGGCGGATCGTCCGCCGCCGTGGCTGCAGACCTGTGCCTGGCCGCCACCGGTACCGATACCGGCGGCTCCATCCGCCAGCCCGCCGCCGTCACCGGCCGCGTGGGCCTGAAGCCCACCTATGGCCGCTGCTCGCGCTTCGGCGTGGTGGCGTTTGCGTCATCCCTGGATCAGGCCGGTCCGATGACCAAGACCGTCAAGGACGCCGCCATCATGCTGAAGTCCATGGCGTCGGTGGACGCCAAGGACTCCACCAGCGTCGATATCGAAGTCCCCGATTACGAGAAGCTGCTGGAAGGCGGCATCAAGGGCCTGCGCGTCGGCATTCCGAAGGAATACCGCATCGATGGCGTCCCCGCCGAGATCAACGCGCTGTGGACCAGGGGTGCCGAGTGGCTGAAGGCGCAGGGCGCGGAGATCGTCGAAGTTTCGCTGCCCCACACCAAGTATGCGCTGCCCACCTATTATATCGTGGCCCCGGCGGAAGCTTCGTCCAACCTGGCGCGCTATGACGGCGTCAAGTTCGGCTATCGCGCCGAAGGCGTGCGCGACATCACCGACCTGTACGAGAAAAGCCGCGGCCAGGGCTTCGGCGCCGAAGTGCAGCGCCGCATCCTGATCGGCACCTATGTTCTGTCGGCAGGTTATTACGACGCCTATTACTCCCGCGCCCAGAAGCTGCGCACCCTGATCAAGCGCGACTTCGAACAGGCGTTCGAGAAATGCGATGTGCTGCTGACCCCCACCACGCCGGGTCCGGCGTTTGGCGTCGGCGCCAAGACATCCGACCCGCTGGAGATGTATCTGCAGGACGTCTTCACCGTGACGGTGAACCTGGCCGGGCTGCCGGGCATCTCGGTGCCGGCGGGTCTGACTGAGAGCGGCCTGCCGCTGGGGCTTCAGCTCATCGGCAAGGCCTTCGACGAAGCGACCCTGCTGCGCGCCGCCCTGGCGGTCGAAACAGCCGCTGATTTCAAGCATTCCCCCGCCAAATGGTGGTCCGTATGAACGCACCCGTGAAGAACAAGCTGCTCAAAGGCGAAACCGGCGATTGGGAGATCGTGATCGGCATGGAGGTTCATGCCCAGGTCCTGTCCCAGTCCAAGCTGTTTTCGGGGGCCTCGACCACCTTCGGGGCCGAGCCTAACAACAATGTGTCGTTCATCGATGCCGGTTTCCCCGGCATGCTGCCCGTCATCAACGAAAAATGCGTCGAACAGGCGGTCCGCACCGGCCTGGGCCTGAAGGCCAAGATCAACCTGCGCTCGCTGTTCGACCGCAAGAACTACTTCTATCCCGACCTGCCCCAGGGCTATCAGATCAGCCAGTACAAGGACCCCATCGTGGGCGAGGGCGAGGTGCTGATCGACCTGAAGGACGGCGAATCCATCAAGGTCGGCATCGAGCGGCTGCATCTGGAGCAGGATGCCGGCAAGAGCCTGCACGACCAGCATCCCGACCACAGCTTTGTGGACCTGAACCGGTCCGGCATCGCCCTGATGGAGATCGTCACCAAGCCGCACATGCGCACCAGTGAGGAGGCCGCGGCCTTCCTGAAGAAGCTGCGCGCCATCGTGCGGTATCTGGGTACCTGCGACGGCAACATGGACGAGGGCTCCATGCGGGCCGACGTCAATGTCTCGGTCTGCCGGGTGGGCGGCTATGACGAGTTCCGCAAGACCGGCAGCTTCAAGTCGCTGGGTACCCGTTGCGAGATCAAGAACGTCAATTCCATGCGCTTCATCGCCCAGGCGGTGGAGTATGAAGCCCGCCGCCAGATCGAAGTGATCGAAGCCGGCGGCACGATCGCCCAGGAAACCAGGCTGTATGACAGCAAGGTGGGCGAGACCCGCTCCATGCGCTCCAAGGAAGAGGCGCATGACTATCGCTATTTCCCCGATCCCGACCTGTTGCCGCTGGAATTCGAGCAGTCCTGGGTCGATGCCATCGCCAAAACCCTCCCCGAATTGCCCGACGAGAAGAAAGCGCGCTTCGTGAAGGGTGGATTGTCGCCTTACGACGCCTCGGTGCTGGTCGCAGAGCGCGAGCTGGCGGATTATTACGAGGAATTGGCCAAGGGCGTGGACGCAAAGGCGGCCGCAAACTGGCTGAACAATGAAATCCTCGGTCGTCTCAACCGTGACGGGTTGTCAATCACCGATGTGCCGGTGAGTGCGGCCGCGAACAACGCGATCATCCAGATGATTTCCGATCAGACCATCTCCGGCAAGATCGCCAAGGACCTGCTCGACATCGTTTGGACCGAAGGCGGGGACCCGCGGCAGGTGGTGGAGGCGCGCGGCATGAAGCAGGTGACCGACACCGGCGCCATCGATGCGGCCATCGAGGCGGTGATCGCCGCCAACCCCGACAAGGTGGAAGAGGTGAAGGCCAAGCCCAAGCTCTCCGCCTGGTTCGTCGGTCAGGTGATGAAGCAGACGGGTGGCAAGGCCAATCCGGCGGCGGTGAATGCCGCCCTCAAGACCCGACTCAATCTGCCCGACGAGGGGTGATTCGCACAAAATGCGCAATTTGCGTACCGGCCCCGCAAAATTCGCATTTTTTAGTCCGTATACGGAATAGCAAATTTAACCCTTGTGAAATGGGGGTTTCCTGCATTTCGCGATTTTGGCACTTTTTCCAAACCCCCGCCCCTGTTGCATTTCAAAATGCAAGTAATTCATATTGATGACGTTTTGGGGGGCGACGTTGTCGTTCAGACCCGAACAAACGATAGAGGAGTTGAACATGGCTGCGAAGAAAAAGGCCAAGAAGGCCACCAAGAAGAAGGCGACCAAGAAGAAGGCCGCCAAGAAGAAGAAGTAATTGACCTCGGTCAATTAGATCTTCTTCGGGTCCCCTGATCATTCACTCAGGTGACCTCGAAGCTTAAAGCGAAGGCCGCGGTCCCGAAAGGGCGCCGCGGCCAAGCTGCTTTTAGACACTTGCCCATCCGCCGATTATCCCCCATCTGCTTTCCAGCGACGGAGGGACCCATGGCGAAAAAATCCACCAAGAAGCCTGTGAAAAAGACCCGGCGGGCGGCCAAGCCGCCCAAACCCATCGCGCTCTATACCTGGGCCACCCCGAACGGCCACAAGATCAGCATCATGCTGGAAGAGTTGGGGGTGCCGTACGAGGCCCACCCCGTCGATATCAACAAGGGCGAGCAGTTCGCCCCCGATTTCCTGAAAATCGCGCCCAACAACCGCATTCCCGCCATCGTGGACCCCCAGGGGCCCGGCGGCCGCCCCATCTCGGTCTTCGAATCCGGGGCCATCCTCCAGTATCTGGGCCGCAAGTACGGCCGTTTCTATCCGAAAGACGAGCGCGCCCGGGTCCAGGTGGACGAATGGCTGTTCTGGCAGGTGGGGGGCCTGGGCCCCATGGCGGGGCAGGCGAACCACTTCCGCAACCATCTGATCGAAGACCTGCCATATCCCAAGAAGCGCTACACCGATGAGGTCCATCGTCTGCTGGGCGTGATGAACCGGCGGCTGGCCACCCGCAAATTCCTGGCCGGCGCCTATTCCATCGCCGACATGGCCTGCTGGAGCTGGGTGCTGTCGGCGTCCAAATACACCGACCTCGCCGAATTCCCGCATGTTGCCGCCTGGAAGGACCGGGTGGGCGCCCGCAAGGCAGTCCAGCGCGGCAAGGCGGTGGCGGCGGATCTGCGCAAGCCCATCACCGATGCCGACCGCAAGGTGCTGTTCGGGCAGCGCGCGCGCTGATTGTTAGGATGTTGTTCACCACGCCTAACGCGTCTTAGCAATTAAGGCTAACCGCTGTTTACCGCGTCTTAGTTTCTCCGGCGTCACCATCACATCGCGCGAAAGGCGTTTCGCCCACTCGCGCTGGATGAGAGGGATGTGTCGTGGCGTGCATCGATGTGGATTCACTGGCGCAGTATGAGCGCGATGCCAAGGAAGGGCGCGCCGATGCGCTCTACAATCTCGGCCTGGCCTATTCGACCGGCCAGGGCGTGGGCGTGGACATGGTCGCGGCCCATAAGTGGTTCAACCTGGCCGCAGTGCGCGGCGTGGAAGCGGCCAAGAACTGGCGCAACCAGCTGGCCACCGAAATGAGCACCGGCCAGATCGCGGAGGCCCAGAAAATGGCCCGCGAGTGGCTGAACATCTTCAAAAACTGAGTTTTATTTCGCCAGCACCGGCATCGAGGGCGGGTTTGGCGCATACAGATCGGGCAATATCCTGAGCGGCACATCCTTGCCCGCCAGCCGCGCCCGGTAGACCTCGGTATTCTCCAATACACGCTGTACATAGTTGCGGGTCTCGCCGAACGGGATTTGTTCGATCCAGTCCAGGGGATCACCGCTCCTGGGATCGCCATTCGCGGCCAGCCATTTCTTCACATTGCCCGGCCCCGCATTGTAGGACGCCGCCGCCAGCACCAGCGAGCCGCCATAACGGTCCATGTGGCCCCGATACTCGGTCATGCCCAGTTGCATGTTGTAGGTGGTGTCGCTGAGCAGCGCCTCGGGCCGGTAGGGCAGGTTGGCCTGCTTGGCGGCAACCTTGGCGCTGGCGGGCATCATCTGCATCAGGCCCCGCGCGCCCGCGCCGGAGATGGCATAGGCATCGAACTCGGTTTCCTGGCGGATCAGTCCCAGCACCAGCGCCGGCTCGGGCGCGGCACCGGGGCCCGGATAGGAAGGCAGGGGGATCAGTGGATGGGTGAAGGCGGGCATCGGCGCGCCGGCATAGCTGGCGGTCTTGGCCAGCCGCACCGCGATCTCCGGATAGCCCCACTCGACCAGAAGCAGCATCAGGCGCTTGAGATGCCGGGGCGAGGAATAGACTTCCACGTCGCGGTCGATGAAGGCGCGCAGCGACGCGGCCTGGCCCAGGTCCGCCAGCACCTTGATTTCGGGCATCAGCGGATCGGTTTCCAGTTCCGAGGCCGCCGCTGCTTCCACGATGGTATCGGTCAGGTGCAGGGTGGGGGTGGGATCTGTGTGGGCCAGGGCGATCTGGCCATAGAAGGTTTCCGGATACGCCGCCGCCTGCCGGTAATGTGTCAGCGCGCCGGCAGTGTCGCCCTGCGCCTCGTAAGCGCGGCCTAGCCAATATTGCGCCCGTGACTTGCTGATGGGGCGGGCGACGCCGGCGTCCAGCTTCTGGAAATGGGTGAGGGCGGCGGCTGGGTCTTTCAGGAAGCGCAGGGCGATGAAGCCGGCCAGGAACTGCTGCTCGGCGAACTGGTCGCCCGATGTGAAGCCGGCATGCTGCACCAGCGCCAGCGCCTCGCGCGGATCGCCGCCCGACAGGGCATCGCGGGCATGCAGGTTCAACTCCGCCCACCAGCGCCCGGCATGTTCGCGCACCATGGGCGCGGCGGGCACGCGCAGCAGGATCGCATGGGCTTCCTTGTCACGGCCGGCCATGCGCAAGGCGTGCGCCCAATCGAACAACAGGCTTGGGTCCGAGCTGTCAGAAACCTTGTCCAGCGCCGCCTGGGCCTTGGGCAGGCCCGTGCCCATCAGCGCGATGCGGGCATTGGCGATGTCGGCGGCTTGCCCCTCCATCCGCGCGGCGGTGCGCCGGGCGGCGGTGACCTCGCTGCGCCAGAGCAGATTGTCCACCCGGGCGCGGTCGCTTTCCGCCGTCAGCAGCGCGCCATCCTTTTGTACGATGGCCAGCTCAACGGCCGGATCAAAGCTGCCTTCGACCCATCCTTGCCGGATCAGTGCCCCGCCGCGGGTCTTTTCACCGGTCTCCACCAGGGCTTCTCCGAGCCGGATCTTGCCGATGGACGAATTGGGCGTCTTGGCGCCGAACCAGGCGACCAGGGTCGCGGCGGGCATGTCGGGCGTGATGGCGGCTTCGGCGCGCGCCTGCAGGGTGCCGCGCAGCGGCCATGTGCCGGCGCTGCTGGAAGACGCGGTGTCTTTGATCACCGCGTCGATCTCGGAGAAACTCGCGCCGCTGTTCTTGTCCAGGGCATAGCGCCATTCCAGAAGCCGCCGGGCGGTTACGTTCTGCCCTTGCGCCGCCAGGGCGCGCGCGCCCACCCAGTCGCCTTTGGCTGCCGCTTCAAAGGCGCGGACGAACAGGTCATGCTCGGGCGCGGACAGGAACCGCAGCCGGCTGGGCCGCGTGCCCGAAATCCCGGCGCCGGCGCTGCTGCCGTCGGGGATGGGCTGCATCATCACCACGTCGCCGCTGCGGCTGAGCCCATTTGGCAGGGAAGAGGGCGGCAGGGTCTGGGCCAGCGCCGCGCCCCCGGCGATCAGGGCGGTGCAATAGAGCGAGGTACGCAATAGGGACATGGTCATTATTTCAGGGTGCAGCTTGTTGAAAAGCGTGGATCGGCTTAGACGAAACACCGCCACCGGGGCCATAATGGGCCCTTAAAAGGCGGGCAACAATGTGACCGCCCGCAAAAAGAAATCGAG